>CAMGRE010000036.1 GCA_946061355.1 uncultured bacterium
ACTCACACCCATTTACCCATACCCACCTGATGTTTTACAATATTATTACGGAAAGTACAACTTAAAATTTTGTTAAGGTGACCTAACAAAAAAATATCAAAGAAAGTCAGCCCGCGGCACGCCGGATCATATTGAACAAAAGCTCCCATTCCACCCGCAAATACTGCGTAAGACGGCGCCATGCAAACGGCACGCGTTTTGCTCTTCCCTCATCGGAACAGGCAAGTTTAAGTCCCTTCCACAGCCCCTTCGCGTAGATCCCGCCAAATCCTTTGCGCAGGAAAAACAGGTACTTGATCAGGAACCCCATGATCAGAAAAGGAAGATTGATGAGAATCTGTAGCGGCGGCATGTTTTTGCCGATCAGATACACACTGTTGCGTGAGGATAACCTGACTTTGAACGCATTGTACCTGGAACCGGAGAACGCACTGCCGGCATGATGAACTACCGCCCTCGGTTCAAAACGGTTCCGATAGCCGTACAGTCTTGCCCGATAGCCGAGATCCATGTCCTCCAGATAGGCAAAATGGGTTTCATCAAAAAGTCCTATCCGTTCCAGAATCTCCCTTCGGTAGATGGCCGCACCCGCACATGCGGAAAAAACATCACAAGGCCGCATATAATGTGAGGCCGGCTTTCCTTTGCCTCTCGCGAATGCCCAGCCAAGTGCACAGTAAAAGTCACCCGCCGTATCCACCCGGTCAGGCTCCTGCATGGAGACCATTTTGGCTCCCACTGAAAAAAATCCTGCATTTTCAGAAATCGCCTCTGTCATAAAAGAAACGAACCTGTCTTCCACTGTCGTATCGTTGTTTAAAAGGAGGACGAACGGCGTGTCCGATGCAAGGATTCCTGCATTTACAGCGGCACAAAAGCCTTTGTTCTCCGCAAAAGTGATCAGCTTCACCTGCGGAAAATGCTCCCTGAGATATTCCACACTCCCGTCATCCGATCCGTTATCCACCACCGTCACACAGAACGGCGCTGTCCCGTCCTGTTCAGCCGGCTCACTGGCAAAAAGCGAGGTGAGGCAGGGCTCCAAATACTTCTTTCCGTTATAATTTGGTATGATCACTGTCGTCTGTGCCATCTTCCATTCCCCGATTTTCCGTTTTCAGGCTGCCAAAAAGGATCCCATAGAATGCGACAGCCCTTCCCCGCCACCACTTTGCCAAACAAAAGCGCCGCCCGCACAGGATCCGTTTCCCTGTGACTGATATCTTTCCACAGACTGTCAAACTGCGGATTAACACTGATACACCGGAAATCCGCTGCGGCCACATCCTGCGTCAGGACCGCCCGGTTCATATATCCGCTGTAATACTGCGGAAGTCCCTCATAAAGAATTGAGCCGTCTTCCCGGTAAGCGCCGCCCGCGATCCTGCCCCTTTTCAGAATCCTGCCGGCCACGGCAGCCAGATCCTTACGCTGCTTAAAAATATCACCCTCATATTCCACACGGTAAAACCCAAGATGGTTCGTGTGAGACACATTCGCGCTCCAGCCTCTGTTGCTGCAGAAATCTTCAAGCGCCCGCCTGCCCGCCTCATACGCATACATCTTGCTCTGAGGATTCTCCGCCGTAGAGCCGGCATGACAACGCCAGTGATACAGGATCTCCGGCACATGGACGATCCTGTCCGTCTCCTCCCAAAGTGCATCCACGGCTCTTAAGAAAATATCATAATCCTGCGCCCCGTCATACTCCCTGCGGAATCCAAGGCGTTTCATCAAAGACATCTCCATCATCGTAAAATGACAGATGTAATTATTCGACAAAAACAAATCAAGGTTAAACTTTTCTTTGTGGTGTGGCTCATAGAAATGCTTCATCTCATTGTCGCACTTGTCCTCATCGGAATAGAGCATTGCCGGAAATTTCCCTATGGCAGTCTCTGCCCGTTCCAATGCGTTCATCATCACATACAGCGCGTGCGGCTCCAACACATCATCATGATCCAAAAGTCCCACATAATCCCCTGTCGCCTCGGCAAGCGCCTCGTTGGTGTTGCAGGATATACCTCTGTTTTCCTTTAGTTTCAGATAACGGATCCGACTGTCCTTACAGTATTCCATCTCGCACTTCAATTTATCCGAAGGGCTTGCATCTGCGATGATCAGTTCCCAGTTTTGATAAGCCTGTGCTATCACAGAGTCGACCATCTGGCGGAAGAATACGGGGTTCGTCTCATAGGCAGGCACCAGAATGCTGATCTTAAACGGATGCTTCCAGATGCGCCCTCGCATTCTGTCAAGTTCCTCCTGCGAAGGTGTCCTTCCGGTATACTCCGTATCATGATTTCCGATCCGTTCTGCAGCCGCATACCATGCAGCTTTCAAGCCGTTCTTTTTGAAATAGTAGTATGCTTTTTTCAGATTACTCACTGTAAGGACTGCCATTTCGGTCTCCTACCCACTGTGTAAAAAATAGACTCTGCAATGCAGACTGCAGAATCTATTTTTAGCGTTTCGTTCTTCAATACAAATCGTAGCCGCAAAGGTACCAACCGGTTAGAAGTTTACTTCTCCGTCATGCTCTAACAGGGATACACCCGTAACGCCCTGCAGCGCTTTCAATGATTTTAACATTTCTGCGGGTTCCTTTACCCTGCACTCGATCACAAAATCAGCGCCCGCAACGGAAGCATTTCTGGATTTCACGGAAGGCTTTTTGCAACTCTGTTTCACAATCGCAAGAATCTCCGGCTCTTTGTCCAGGGAATCACAGTTCACCACAAGGATCATGGCTGCATTTCCCACAGGCGTCAGTTCCAGTCCGAACAGACCGATCGTCACAATCAGAGATGCGATGATCGCGATCTCATAGATCCCGGCACCGCATATAATACCGACACTGATCGACCAGAACAGGAAGACCAGATCCTTTGGATCCTTCACTGCGGTACGAAAACGCACGATAGACAGCGCACCCACCATACCGAGGGAGATCGCCAGATTCGACTGCATTGCCAGAATGATGCTCGCCGTGATCACAGCGATTGCCGCCAGCGATACATTGAATGTCTTATTGTAAAAGGTTTTCCTGGTGGACAGATAATATACCAGGAAGATGTACAGTGCAATGACGATCGTGATCCCCAATGTCACACATACGGTCGTTGTGGTGATGTTGCTTCCCGTGAAGCTCTCCAACACCGATTTCTTAATAATATCCTTAAAACTCATCTCTTTCTACCTCCTGCGCACGGAACTGAATATCTTCTGCATAAATAATACTTGGAAAAGCTTGTCTGTTGTAATTTTCCTGTCTCGAGATTTTCCTTGATAAACGCAGGCAGGTACTCATCAAACTTCACTTCCAACAGCTGCGCTCCAGTGGCCAGCACCGGATAGCGCAGCGTATCTTTTTCAAAAAAGCGCTGTACCTCCATGGAGGAGGACAGGTTGCGGTCAAAGGTAATCCGCACATTTCCGTTCTGATAGACAAACGGGATCCTCTCGTACTCGACGATTGTCTTCGCCCGCATCCCCTTTGTCATCATCAGCACCAGAAACTGTTTCAGTACATCCGGGCAATCCGCGGCCTCCGGTGTATCCATGGGAAGAGGGATTCCCTTCAGGAGCATATCGCACTGCTCTCTCGTCAGCTTTGCCGACTCCTTGCAGGTCATGCCGTTCTTCTTGCTCTTGCGCTCGAGACGGATCTGTTCATCCGACACGTTGTAGATGCGGATCCTGTATTTGGAACGCTCATTGACGCCCGACTCATTCTCGCGGAAACAGGTATCCCGGTAATCGTCGAAATACACGCTCCGGATCCAGTAACTTCCCTCCGCCGCAACATGCGGATCCATCGGGATCAGCCCCTTCAGCCGATAAAACAGCTCTGCTCTCTGCCGCTCATCGATCAGGAATTTGTACTCGTGACGGTAAGCCCTTTCTTCTTTCAAATCGCTCATACTGCTTATTCGCCCTTTTTCTCCAAAAAAATCTTTCTCGTTATGAAATTATATACCATAACCACTGCGGTAGCAACCACTTTCCCGCCTGTCTCCGCCAGCCCCCTGCCGATCAGCTGCTGCAAAAGCGGAACATGATTGTAGATTCCGTCCAGACAGATGAAGATCACCAGGGAATTGATCCCCAGCCCGATCACGCTCAGAACAGTGAAGATCACAAACTCCACGCGCTTATCCGCATCTTCCTTTCTCTCAAACACATATTTCATGCTCATCACATAGTTAAACACGAGAGAAACCGTAAAGCTGATACAATTGGCGATCAGATAATAAATGTGAAAAACACTGCTCAGCACCGTAAAGACACCCAGATCGATAAAGAAGGCGGTAAATCCAACGACACCGAATTTCAGTATCTGATTGATCAGTTTTTTCATGATACTATTTTCCCAACTTTTCCTTTAATGCTGCAGTGAGCGCTTCCACCTTAGCCTCGGCATCCGCAAGATCCGTTCCCTTGACGCCCATGTAGAATTTGATCTTGGGCTCTGTTCCGGAAGGTCTTGCGCAACACCAGGAGTCATTTGTTAAATCAAAATATAATACATTGGATTCCGGAAGCCCCGTAGCTGTCTCCTCACCGGTCTCCATATTCTGAACCTTGCCGCTCTTGTAATCTCTCAGAGAGGTCACCTTGAGATCACCGAATTCCTTCGGCGGGTTGCTTCTGAGCTGATCCATGATCTCTGCGATCTGTCTGGAACCATCGATTCCCTTCAGCGTGATCGCATACTGGCTTTCCTTATAATAGCCGTATTTTTCATACAGCTTCACCATCTGATCCCAGAGCGTGATGCCATTCTTCTTGCACCATGCAGCCGCCTCGCACAGGCACATCACTGCGACTACGGCATCCTTATCTCTCGCATGCGTTCCCGCAAGACAGCCGTAGCTCTCCTCCAGACCGAACACATAGTTGTTACTTCCACTCTCCTCAAACCATTTGATCTGCTCGCCGATATACTTAAAGCCTGTCAGCACCTCGATACATTTCACGTGGTAATCGTCCGAGATCGCCTTTGCCATGTTGGTCGTCACAATGGTGGTTACCAGCGCCGGATTCTCCGGCATGGTCTTTGTCGCAGTACGCTCTCTGAGAATGTACTCTGCGATCAGCATGCCTGACATATTGCCGGTAAAGGACACATACTCGCCGGTCTTTGTATCCTTTGCATAGATCCCCAGACGATCCGCATCCGGGTCGGTTGCCAGCACGATGTCGGCATCTTTTTCCTTCGCAAGCTTCAGTGCCAGTGCAAATGCCTTGGGATCCTCGGGATTCGGATATTCCAGTGTCGTGAATTTCGGATCCGGGAGCTCCTGCTCGGGCACCACGTAAACATGCTTGAAACCGAGTTCGGAAAGAATCCTTCTGACCGGAACATTACCCGTGCCGTGGAACGGTGTGTATACGATCCTGATATCGTCAGCCATCTCCTTGATCACTTCGGGATGGATGATCTGCTTCTTCAGTTCTGCCATGTACGCATCATCAATCTCTTTGCCGATGACGATATAGAGTCCGGCCTTCTTAGCCTCCTCCTTGTCCATGGTCTTCACATCATGATAATCCGTCACGGCGTTTACCTCGCCGATGATCTCTTTGTCCTTGGGTGCCGTCACCTGTGCGCCGTCCTCCCAGTATACCTTGTATCCGTTGTATTCCGGAGGGTTATGGCTGGCCGTCACCACGATACCGGAGATACAGCCGAGCTTGCGCAGCGCAAAGGAAAGCTCCGGTGTCGGGCGGAGTGCATCAAAAACATACGCCTTGATCCCGTTAGCAGCCATACAAAGTGCAGCCTCATCGGCAAACTCGGGAGACATCAGTCTTGAATCATATGCGATCGCGATCCCCTTCTCCTTGCCGCCCTTTTTCAAAATATAATTTGCAAGTCCCTGTGTTGCCTTTCTCACCGTATAGATATTCATGCGGTTCGTACCGGCGCCGATCACGCCCCGCAGTCCCCCCGTACCGAACTCCAGATCACGGTAAAAACGATCCTCCACTTCTTTCTCATCATTTCTGATCGCGAGCAGTTCCTGCTTGGTCGCATCGTCAAAATAAGAATCCTCCAGCCAGAACTTAAACGTCTCCTGATAACTCATGGCAATACCTCCTGTCATTCTTTTATTTTTAATGAAAAATCACTTCTGTCCAACGAAAAATTGGGATTGTAATAGGGATCGCCCTTCTCGAGCACTTCCTTCCACTTCTCCCGGAATCTTGCGGATTCCTGATTATAACGCTCCGCCTTCTCATCCTTATCATCCAGTCCTCTCGATTTGGACTCAAAATGATACAGCTCCGCAAAAGGGGTAAAGACATTCAGCAGCCCTTTTTCCCGCAGTCTCAGACAAAAATCCACATCATTGAGCGCCACAGCAAAGCTCTCGTCCAGTCCGCCGAGTTCCCGGTACAGGCTCGTGCGCACCAGCAGGCACGCTCCGGTGACCGCAGACACATCCTGTGCATAACACAGTCGTCCCATGTAACCGACATTTTCAATATTCACACGATAGTGAGTATGTCCCGCCGTCCGGTGGGCTCCGAGTCCCAACACAATACCGGCATGCTGGATCGTCTTGTCCTCATAGTAGAGTTTCGCTCCCACAGCACCCACATCCTCACGCTGCCCGTACATCAGGAGCTCCTCCATCCAGTCGGGCGTGATCACCTGGGTGTCGTTATTTAAGAGCAGTACAAACTCTCCTGTGGCATATTGTACACCAAAATTGTTGATTCTGGAATAGTTAAATTCCCCTTCATATGTCACAACACGGATCGCAGGGTGCTTTCCGATCTCTTCATAGTAATCTTTGATCTCCTGTGTCGTGCTGTTGTTCTCCACCACGATGATCTCATAATTTTCATACGTGGACTTCTCCAGAATCGATGTAATGCACCTGCTCAGGTCCTCATAATGATCTTTGTTCGCAATCACGATCGAAATCTTCGGCTCGCCGGTAAGCTGATACCGGATGCGGAAGATCGTCTCAAACGCCCGCGTACTGGTGATCTCGAAGTTCTTCATGCCAAGGCGGCTCAAATGGTCCGCGATCGCGCCTCTGGCCGCATCGATGCAGTAAGTCTTGGCGCTGATCCCCGACGCAACGCTCGCCTTGTGGGATCTCCAGTAATACAAAAGCTTCGGCACATGAACCACTTTTTTTGCCCTGGTGGTCAGCCGCAGTATCATATCATGATCCTGACTGCCGTCAAACTGAGTCCGGAACAGTTCCGTCCCCTCCAGCAGTTCCCTTGCGAACACACTGAAATGACAGATATAGTTGTTGGCGCGCAGATTGTCGATCGCATAATCCGGCTTGAAATGCAGCGTAATCATATTGTCGATATTGCCGTTTTTGAAAGTCGCCTCGTCACAGTAGATATAGTCCGCATCCTGTTCACAGATCACCTTCATGTATTCGTACAGAACACACGGATGCAGAATATCGTCATGATCGAACAAACCGATATACTGCCCTGTCGCCATCTCATAGCAACGGTTCGTATTTCCCGAGATACCTTCGTTCTTCTCAAGCCTCTTGTAGCGGATCCTGCCATCCTTCCGGATGTATTCCATACAGATCTGTTCCACATATCCATGCGCTACATCGGATCCGTCGGCCAGACACAGTTCCCACTTGTCATACGTCTGGGCGGTCACGGAATCGATCATCTCTGTCAGGAACTGCTTCGGCGTGTTATACAGGGGAACGAGGATACTGAACGTGATGTCCTTCGGAAATTTTGTATCTCTCATCTCCCGGATCTGCTCTGCGGTCGGAAAGCTTGCTTTTCCGTGCTGCTTCATCGCCCGTTTCTCAATCATTTTGCTCTTAAGTTTGCGGACAATACCCTTGGGACTTCCCAGCCTTTTGATCCTGTCCTTCGTGCGGATCATCGCATGCATCACACCGCGCAGCGGCTTGCTCGCCTTCCAGACCGGATTGTTCTTGATCCGCTTCAATTTAAAGTCAAGATCATCGGCACGTGCCTCGGCGTCGGCAAGCTTCCCTGCCAGCACATGGTTTTTCTCTTTTTCCTTTTCATATGCAGCCTTGTAATATTCCAGCCACTGCTCCGGCCGGTTCTGTGATTCCGACTGCAGCTCCTGTCCCGGCTGTTGATTGCTGTTATTACCCATACTATCCATACTACTCATAAAATTACTCCACCGTAAATTTCATCTCTGTCTTTGCGTAAAGCCTCTGATTGGAACATCTGTCAGACGCCAGCATACACACCGTGTAGGTATCATTCGGCAGCGCATCCTTCGGAATCCGGCATACAAATCCCGCAAGCGCCACATTCTGCTGCTCCGGCAGGATCTCCTCCACGTCCTTACGGTAACGATCCAGTACCGCCGCCTGATAGATCTTTCCCCCACTGCCCAACAGGAGAAGCGACCTTTTGTATCGGCAATTGTCCATACCGAGCACATAAGACCAACCTTCTATCCAGTATACATCATCCCGCTCGGTAAATTCCAGCTTCTTTTCCTTCCTCGCATGCTCCGCGTTCACGGTCAGGCAGCCATTCTCCCACTGCACGGGTTCCGGCTTCTTCCAAAGCTTCACTTCCGTATAGTAATCACGCTTTTCATACGCATACATAAAATTGCTGAGATACAGATTGGAATGTACTGCGAGATTCCTGCTGTAAAAAGGATCAAAGCCCTTCAGCGAAGGATGTCTCGTATACAGGATATCCTTCTCATGAAGAAGCCGGATCCACTTCTCATCCGACAGGTTGTCATCACCTCTGCTGAGTGACTCATGGTGATACAACGTCACATCACAACGCTCTATATTATAGTACCCCAGCTCATACAATGCAAAATTAAGTTCCACATCATTGTACGCGACTGCCATCTCCTCATAGAGCCCGCCCGCCTGATCGTACTTATCACGCGCGACGAGAAGACATGCAGCCGTTACCCCAATCATGTCATAGACATGGCGGTTCTGACCGTGATAATGGGATTCGCCGTCATGCTTTTTCAAGAGCTTATGGACAGGTCCCACCTTGATATTGGTAATGCCGATATGCTGGATGACATCGCTGTCCGGATAGAGGAGCTTGGCTCCCACCGCACCTGCATGCGGCAAACTTGCCTTTTCATACAGCTTCGCCAGCCAGTCACTCTGAATGATCTCCATATCGTCATTTAGAAGCAAAATATAATCGCCATTTGATTTCTCAATTCCATAATTGCACATCCGGGAAAAATTAAATTCCATCGGATGATAAAAATAGCGGAATTTATACTGATCCGCCAGCTGCTCCAATCTGCTGCGGTTCTCCTCGCTGCTCCCGTTATCCACCACAATGATCTCCATGGAAACCCCTGACGGCAAAACCGTCTTATCACGGATTGAGGCAATACACGTCTCCAGCACAGCCGGATTATCCTTGGAAGGAATCACCGCCGAGATCAACGCGCCTCTCATATAGCCGGAGTTTTCTGCCGCGCCACCGCTTCCGGTGCCACCCGCCGGCGTGCCCCCGCAGTTTTCTGTCGCACTGCCGCATCCCACCGCCGTGCGCTCGCAGTCCGCTGTCTCCTCACGCATATGCAGCAGCACTTTTCCGATCGGGGCAATCTCCTTCTGTGTATCATTCGCCCGGATCCACCGCTTGTCCGTGACCTTTTTTGTCAGCATGAGAAGCATTTGATAACAATTGTTTTCAAATGTTCCCGCCAGACATGTGTCCCATTCCTCCTCTGTAAGCTCTCTCAGTAGCTCCATCCGAATCGCAAAAATATGTCCAAAGTATTGAAACGAATCAAGTGTATCGGGCGACCACTGCGGCTTAAACCATGGTTCCACCCGGAGTCCGGTCTCATCCAGCCTGTCCTCATCACCATATGCGATCTGTACAAAAGGATATTGCGAAAAAAACTCTGCTGTAACTGCGACAGCCTTCTCCTCAAGCTCGCCCCGCTCATCATAAAACAACACAATCCCTGCCGGGTACTCCTGTTCAAAGCCCTTCACAACACTCTGCATGGGCACCGATACGACAATTTGTTCCGACGAACGAGAATAAGTCTGATTCTTCCAGCCTTCCTCCCGCAGATACCATTGTCTGTAAGAATCTTTCTGTCGCTCCACTTCACCGACATATTTTTTATAACATGCGGTATTTAATTTGTTCTGAATCAGATTCTTTATTTTCTGAACCATGCAAAACCTGCGCCCCGTTTCCCTGCTTTCTCATCACCTGCAATACTGTGTGCCATCTCAGCCGAGATGCGCACCACACTGAGTTCTGCCTGCACCTGCGCTCCCACCTCGGGAATCACAGCTCCCGACAGATCAATTGTAATATTGGAATCCTCTGTATCGAAGACCGCTGTATTTACAGAAATCAATTTCCCATTTAATTTTACCTCTTTTTGGCGGAGAGAAAACGCTTTCCCCGCCACATCCAGACTGCTCACCGTCACCATACAGTAATCCAGCGAAGGATCAATACGCAGTGCGCGGATCCCTTTTCTCACAGGAACCGAAACGGTAAGCGCCTTTTTCTCCTCATATCCCTTCATCAGGAAGTAAGAAGATCCTTCCGAGAATCCTTCTCCGTAATCCTCATAAATCTGAATGCGGTTCCTGTGCTCTTCCTCCATAAATCTGTGTGTGAGCGCCGCTGCCGGAATGATCGGATAGCCGATCTCGTTACGGATCTCCACCATGGACATACGATTTCCCGTAGAAAGTTTCTGGAACGCACACTCCTTCTCTGCGATTTCCTCCACATCACCGCGAAGTTCATTTATTAAATCAAGGCTTATTTTCTTTCTCTTTTCCGATCCAAGACCGTAACAGTACAATGATCTGAGTATGATCTCCTCTGCCGGATATTCCTCATCGAACGTCCACTCATAGTCGATCAGACTCCACTTATCCCCTTCGACAATGATATTGGAAAAGATGAGGTCATAGTCGCAGACGGAAGGATCCTGCGGGTACCTGACGATCGTGCAATATCTGTCAAACAGCTTCCGGAAACCGTCCTCGTCATTCCTGTCCAGGCATTCGTCGAGCAGTTCTTCCAGCGTCTGCCCCGGCAGATACTCAAACACCGCCTCGTCGCCTTCCAGCTTACAACGGTTCAGGCTGATCCCGCAGCCTTCATAAATCTTCTGCAGCTCGTCATATGCTTCCTTCATATGGTGAATATGCGCTGCCGCCTCTCCGGTAACCGGAATCTTGCGTACCTCTTTTTCACCCGAACCGGTTTCTGCGTCAGCCATAGCGCCGGAGCTTGTTCCGGTTCCTGCCTTGCCGCATATTTTCGTACAGATTGCGTACTGCGGTGCCCTGTCATTGGAAAATCTTGCATACTCTACATTAAGGGATTTCCCGATCACCAACACATAGGAATTGGAATACAACGGGAACAGTCCCTCCTGCAGGATGCTGTCAAACACATTCTTCTCATCAAACAACAGCATCCTGTCCCTGTCAAAATTACGCATGTTATCTGATAATTCGCCAAGTCTCGGCAAACGCTCATCCGAGAAGACTGTCGTCATAAATTTGTAATCCGGATACGGATAATAGAAGCTGTACTCTTCCACACCCGCCGCATGACAGATGTCCTCCAGCCCTTTCCTCGTGAAAGTGCGCACGCCGCCGCCTCTCGGATACCCTTCGATCCCTTCGAAATAAGTACCTAAATGATCCTCCTTGCATCCGGCCCAGTACTTCAGTCCGAAGCGGTTCTCAATGGCGATCACCATTCGGCCGCCTCCTGCAAGATGTTTCTTCAGGATAGTCATAAATGTCTCAAAAGGCTTATCCCCTCCGATATAGCTCTGCCCGTACTCAAACACACCAATCAAAAAAATGTAATCATAATCACAGGCAAGCTCCGGTTCAATATCCTGAAAATTGCCCAGCTTTATGGTTACATTATCGCAATCCGGATGACGGTATGCATTGATCAGGCTGCGCTTTCTGGAAAGCTCGATACAGTCTACCGTTCCCGCCATCCTTGACAGCGCTCCCGTGATCGCGCCACAGCCCGAGCCGACCTCAAGCACCTTGTCCGTCTTTTTTACCGGCACCCAGTTCACAATATTCTCACGAAGAGGAGACAGATGATAGAGCACCGCCCAATCCTTTCTCTCCTCAATGATCTTCCCGTACTCAGAGGGCTGATGTGCCCTGACAATATCGAGGATCTCATCCTCGACACGGCCGTCACAATACAGATCCTGTCCCGGATAGTGACGGTCATCTATCAAGATCTTTCCGATTTTTTCCAAGTTCTCACACATCCTTTACTGTCACTTTGGAATCCATGTCATAATATCCCACGGTATTCTTGTCCGAGATCACTGTGATATTCTGCACATCATACAGTCTGTGGTATACCTTGAACTGATCGCCCTCATATCCGGTCAATCCCAGAGAGATCAGATACTCACCACCCTGCAGACTCATCTTCTGCGTAAACACAATCTCCTTCTTCGTCCCCGCAGTCACAGGCTCAAGAAACGACTTCTCGACCATCGTATTCGTCCCCGTGATCTCCACACCGAGCGGATTCTTGATGGAGCAGGCAAAAATAGGCGCCGGAAGATCCTCATAAAACTCCACAAACATGTGCACCGAGAACTCGCTTCCCTTGATCACTGCCGTGGTCTTCACGCCCTTGTCGTCCGTCACAAAGCATTCCGTGATCATTGCCTGCTTCGTTCCGTACTCAAGCGTCCGGTCATCCTGCGCATCCGCATTCTTCCCATCCGCTGCTCCCCTCGCATGCGCGTGGAGTTCCTCATCATTTAACAGATTAACCTCATCCTTCTCATCCGGGATCTCATACTGTCCGACAAGCACCTGCTTGTAAATATCGATCATCTCTTTCGGAGAGCCTTCCGCCAGCTTCTCCCCTTTATTCAGGAGAATGACGCGGTCGCAGTATTTGCTGACACTGCTCAGATCATGACTCACAAAGAGAATCGTCTTGCCCTGCTTCTTAAACTCTTCAAACTTGTGGTAGCATTTTGCCTGAAAGAAAACGTCGCCGACCGAGAGTGCCTCATCCACGATCAGGATCTCCGGATCGATATTGATGGCAACCGCAAAGGCAAGCCGCACAAACATACCGCTGGAATACGTCTTCACCGGCTGATACACATAGTCGCCGATATCGGCAAAGTCGAGGATCGCCTGCAGTCTGCCGTCGATTTCCTCCTTGGAAAAACCGCACATCGTGCCGTTCAGATACACATTCTCCAGACCGTTATACTCCATGTTAAAGCCGGCGCCCAGCTCCAGAAGGGCCGAGATCCTGCCGTCCACTTCCACTTCTCCCGCCGTCGGATTCAGGACGCCGGTTATGATCTTCAGGATTGTTGATTTTCCGGAGCCGTTGGTTCCGATGATCCCGACCGTCTCCCCCTGTTTGATATCGATGTTGATATCGCGCAGAGCGTAATGTTCCTTATATTTCTTCTTTCTGGTAAGCCCGAGGGATTCCTTCAGACGATCCATCGGCTTATCATACAATTTATACATTTTGCTCAGGTTTTTCACCCGAATCGCATATGTCTGTTCCATTCCTGTCCTGCCCTTACTAATTGTTCAGTGCCTTCACAATGACATGCAAAAATCCATTAAATTTACAATACATCCGCGAAATGTACCTTCAGACGTTTAAAGATCAAAGCGCCGATTCCGAAGATCACCGCCGTGGTAATCCAGAAATACATTGTGGAATAAAAGTCCTCCCAGAACCACGTTTTTTCCAAAAGAGCGCTACGGTATCCGTTCACAATATAAAACACCGGATTCATCTTAAAGATGATCTGATACGGTTCCGGTATCATGCTGATCTTCCACAGAATCGGTGTCGCCCACATTCCCACCTGGAGAAAAATCGCGATGATCTGTGTCAGATCCCTGAAAAAGATCACGATCGAGCAGGTCGCATAAGACACCGCCAACAGGAACATAAACAGACAGAAGCTGTAATAGATCACCTGCAGCGTATGCAGATCAGGATAGAACCCGTGGAACGCATACAGCACAAGCATAAAAAGCACAAAGAAACAATGAATGAAGGATGCGGCGATCAGCTTGATGATCGGCAAGATACTGATCTTGAACACGACCTTCTTCACCAGATAACTGTACTCGAGCAGCGCCGTCGTGCCGTTCATCAGTCCCTCCGAGAAGAAGAACCATGGGACAATACCCGCCGTCAGCCAGAGCACATAAGGCGCATCCACGCCGTTTGCCAACACTTCCGCCTTGGCGTTAAATCCCTTTTCAAACACAAACCAGTACACAAGGATCGTGACCACGGGCTGCACAAAAGCCCACACCATGCCGAGATAAGACCCTGCATAGCGCGTCTTGAAATCATTCTTGGCAAGCTTCCAGATCAGCTTCCTGTTCTGCCACAGCTCCCCGGGCAAAATGACAATCTTGTCATACAATACCACAAAGACGATCAGGCTCACCGCTATGATCGCACAGGCGATCACCTTCTTGATCAGCTCATCCTTTGGGTTCGCAAACTGATTCTGATGCGTTACAAGGATAATTGCCAGGATCAGACCGATCCCGGCAACGATCGCAATCGTTCTCTTTTTATGTTCCAGTAAAGAATTCTCAATCACAGATTGGTTATTTGCTGCCATGGTTTATTTTCCTTCGGTGTACTCTTTGAT
>CAMGRE010000037.1 GCA_946061355.1 uncultured bacterium
ATCATCAGTTTCAAAGCCGCCTTGAGAATTGCCTCGGTGTCACTCTCATCGACAACCTCACAACGGTTCACTGCCTTCATCGCATCCGCCGATCCATACCCGAGCGCAACGAGCGCTTCAACCGCTTCCCTTCTTGCGCTGTTCGCAGGCGCTGCACCTGTGGAAGGCTGTTTCACTGATGCGCTGATCAGGCTGTCCGATGTCTCGTCCGCCGACACCTTATCCCGCAGATCCAGAATGACACGCTCTGCCGTTTTTTTGCCGATCCCCGGCGCCTTCGCAATCATCTTGCTGTCCGCAGCCATAATGGCAAACCGAAGATCCGTGGCGCTCATCACAGACAGAATCCCAAGCGCTCCCTTCGGCCCCACTCCGTTCACTGTGATCAGTTTTCGGAACATGGCAAGTTCATCCTTTTCCAGAAAGCCGTACAGCAGGAACGCATCTTCCCGCACGCACGTATAGGTATAGATCTTGATCTCCTGATGGAGTCCCGGCAGATAATCAAGCGTACTGCCCGGAACCATGATATTATATCCGATCCCGTTTACCTCAACCACAATACCGTTTTCCGTCACTTCTTCCAGCGTCCCATTTACATAAGCGATCATATTATTCTCCTCTCCACCTGTTCCGCGATCACGCCAATCAGGAAGCCCGTCAGTAATCCTGCAATCAGAAGCGCCGGAAAATAGTATAAGACGCTTCCGGTCTCCACCACAAGCGCCGCCACCGCAAGCTGCGCTGCATTGTGTGATACGCCTCCCGCCATGCTCACGCCTTTAACACTGAAGGCATTACTTCGCTTGCACACCGCCATCACCAGGAAACTGCCTATTCCTCCTGCCATGCTGTATAAAATACTGTATAAATTCCCAAATAAGAAACCCGCCAGCAGGATTCTTGTAAAATCAATCAAAAACGCTTCTTTCGTTCCAATCAAATAAAGCCCGACCACCACTGCAAGATTGGCAAGGCCCAGCTTTATTCCCGGTATTCCGAATGAAAACGGAATCAGTGACTCAACGTACGACAATATCAACGCAAAAGCCAACAACATCCCCATACCGGCTACCGTCGATATGGGGCTATTTTTTCCCTGATGATCCATATGTAATCTGCTCATTGCACCACCGCGTCCAGAACCGGCTCCTCACCACCCTGTATCATGACCGTCAGTCTGTGGGGAAGACAGATCAGTGACTGTCCATCCGCATAGATTTTTCCCTGATTGACACAAAGCCTGTCAGGGCAGTCCGCATCCCGGATAAATGCCGCACCATCCCGGATCACAAGAATGTTAAAGTGTCCGTCATAAGAAAGAAGTTCTTCCCGATCCTCTGTGACAGAATAGGAAGCAACCAATGTCTTATCCCGGTACACCCGCACCATACCATCGCCATCCCTGTTTAAAAAGATTCTCAGGCCATAAAACACACAGGCTGTAAAAAGCACCGCAATAATCAGGATCAAATCATTTCTTTTCCACTTCAATTACAGATAAATCTCCATATATCCCTTCATTTTGGTCATGTCAAAATGATCAATCACTCCGAGATTTGAATCATAGCCTTTTCCGTCAAAGAACACCAGATAATGGCTGAAACGCCCCATCTTTTCCATAATGACACAGCACTTCGGCAGCGTTACATCCTCTCTGCCGTTCGTATAGATGATCTCCTCGGAGTGGTCGATTCCAAAATAATTCAGCGCGCTCACGATCTTATCCATCGTAGCCTGCCATTCGCCACAGTGCATTGTGTTGATAGCTTCCTCAAGCGTAATCCCCGCAAGCATCGCCACACACGCCTGACCACAGAGTCCGTCATGAGGCTGAAGCACCGCCTCCATACTATCGATCTTTCGGATCGGATTGGATGTGGAATACGGGCTGTCCTGCGCACTTGATTTCGTGACACGGAATGTGACACGGTATTCTTTCTCTGTCTCAAACTGCTTTAAAATACTGTCCTGTACGGGAATGTTATAGTATCCGTTTCCCTCCGGCTCCAGATTACATACAAAAACAGTTTCCCCCACTTTCACCTTGACAGGAACGTCTCCCTCCTGCTTACAAATCTCCCAGACGTTAAAGGGAATTTTGATCCTGCCGCCGTTTTCTGCATTTTCAATTGCTGCATCAAATGTGTATTTCATGTTCTCCCTCACCTTTTGATAATTTACTGTTTATAGTCTACCATATCATCAAAGATAAGGAAAGCATAAATCACTTCTGATTGATATAGTTTACCAGTCCTTCTGCTGCAATGATCTTCTGCATAAACTCCGGGAACGCCTGTCCCTGAAAGCTTGCGCCCGTTGTCACATCCGTGATCACGCCGGTATCAAAATTGATCTCTACCTCGTCTCCCGTCTGAATGGCTTTTGCAGCCTCCGGACACTCAATGATGGGAAGTCCGATATTGATGGCATTGCGGTAAAAAATACGTGCGAAGGTCTCCGCTATGACACAGCTCACTCCTGCCGCCTTGATCGCAATCGGCGCATGTTCCCTGGAGGAACCGCAGCCAAAATTCTTATTGGCAACGATAATATCGCCTTTTTTTACTTTATGGATGAAATCCTTGTCGATATCCTCCATACAATGCGTCGCCAGTTCCACAGGATCAGACGAATTCAGATACCTTGCCGGAATGATTACATCTGTATCAACATTATCACCATATTTAAAAACACTGCCTTTTGCATTCATGATTCATCCTCCTGATTATAACTGTTCCGGGCTGGAAATCCTGCCGGTAATGGCACTTGCGGCTGCTACTGCCGGACTCGCGAGATACACTTCCGATTCCACATGTCCCATACGACCCACAAAGTTACGGTTCGTGGTGGATACACAACGCTCACCGGCAGCCAGAATGCCCATATAACCTCCAAGGCACGGTCCGCAGGTAGGCGTGCTGACTACAGCGCCTGCTTCGATAAATATCTTGAGAAGTCCCTCTTCCATCGCCTGCATATAAATCTTCTGGGTTGCCGGAAGAATGATACATCTCATTCCCTTTGCCACATGTCTTCCTCGAAGCACCTCTGCTGCAATCCGCATATCATCAAGGCGTCCGTTAGTGCAGGAACCGATCACGACCTGATCGATCTTTACCTCCTCGGTGATCTCATCAATCGTTTTGGTATTTTCCGGCAGGTGTGGAAACGCAATCGTCGGCTTAAGCGTGCTCAGATCAATGGTATATTCTTCATCATACTCCGCATCCGGATCCGCCTCATATATCGTATATTTCTTAGTCGAATGTTCCTTCATATAAGCGATGGCTTTCTCGTCCACAGGAAAAATGCCGTTCTTGCCGCCCGCTTCAATCGCCATATTCGCAATCGTAAAGCGGTCATCCATAGACAGATTGGCAATGCCGTCCCCGACGAACTCCATGGATTTGTACAGAGCGCCGTCCACGCCAATCATGCCAATGATATGTAAAATCACGTCCTTGCCGCTGACCCATTTGGAAGGCTTTCCCGTCAGGTTGAATTTGATGGCTGACGGCACCTTGAACCATGCCTTCCCCGTCGCCATACCGGCCGCCATATCCGTGCTGCCGACACCTGTGGAAAAGGCTCCGAGTGCGCCGTAGGTACATGTGTGGGAATCCGCACCGATCACCACATCTCCGGCTACCGTCAGTCCTTTTTCGGGCAGGAGCGCATGCTCGATCCCCATCTCACCGACTTCGAAATAATTGGTGATCTCGTTGCGATAAGCAAATTCTCTCACACACTTGCAGTGCTCTGCAGACTTAATATCTTTATTGGGTACAAAATGATCAGGCACCAGAGCAATCTTGTCTTTATCAAACACGCCCTGCGTCTTCATCTTTTCCATCTCTTTGATCGCAACCGGACTGGTGATATCATTTCCCAGCACCAGATCAAGATCCGCTTCGATCAGCTGTCCGGCTGTCACGCTTTCCAGTCCGGCATGGGCAGCCAGGATCTTCTGCGTCATTGTCATTCCCATATATGTTTTCCTCCATTTTTCCACAGCATATATGCTGTTATGTTCTGGTAAAAGCGTATCACATCAAACAGCTCTTGAAAAATATCTTTTATTCATATTTACCATAACCGTCTATTATGATAAAATAACTCTTGTATAACTCATGGTTTTACAAAAAGCAGGAGGACAACCGATGGAACAAAACTTTAATCTCTATCATATTTTTTATACTGTAGCCAAATGCAAAAACATATCCGGTGCTGCAAGTCAGCTCTACATCAGCCAGCCGGCCATCAGCAAATCCATCTCCAAGCTGGAGCAGAATCTGAACACCACGTTATTCACAAGAAGCTCAAGAGGAGTCTCGCTGACCATGGAGGGAGAGATTCTGTTCAAACAGGTAGAAGCAGCTTTTAGCGCTCTGCGCCAGGGAGAAGAACGTCTGAAACGTGTTAACGAACTCGGCATCGGCCATCTGTCGATTGGTGTCTCCACCACCCTGTGCCGCTATGTTCTCCTCCCTTATCTGAAGGATTTTATCCACAGGAATCCGCATGTGAAGCTGTCGATCGCCTGCCAGTCCAGCTATCAGACGATCCGTGCGCTCGAAAACGGTGATATTGACGTCGGATTGATCGGAGAACCGCCCCGCACCTCTAATTTATACTTTTCTCCCCTGACAGAGATTCAGGACATCTTTGTGACCACCAAATGCTATCTGGATAATCTGAAAAAACGAATGGATATCCAGTCCCCCGGGAATCATCTGTCTGTCTACTCCGAGGCGACATTGATCCTGCTTGATAAGGATAATCTCACCAGACAATATGTAGATAAATATCTGAGCCGCGATCTGGTTGATAACGACCGCGTGGTTGAAGTATCCACTATGGATCTTTTGATCGAATTTGCCAAGATCGACCTGGGAATCGCCTGTGTCATCTCTGACTTTGTCAAAAAAGAACTGGAATCCGGAGAACTGATCCGCTTAAAATCTCCGGTATCGATTCCCAAGCGTAAGATTGGTTTTGCCTGCCGGCAAAATGATGCTGATAATGATATGATTCAGAAATTTCTGGCAGTCACCAGAGCATAATTGTGTTTCGGTCTACTCTGCAAATACATAGCTGCTTCCGGAAATTGCTTTGCTTTTCCTTTTTGCCTTGACCAGCTGTTCGGAAAACTCTTCCATATTTTTATATCGTCTGCGCCTGTTCGTGACAACAGCCATGGACAGAGAGGCAATCGGGAAATTCTCCTGTTGTCCGTGCCGGTTCTTGGAGACAATGTATCCCCTTGCATAATCCTCACTGCTGTACAGCGTTACAACGCGCCGTTGGAACTCTTCCACGATAGATTTTAACAGGCATTGAATATCCCATTGATCTGTGATAATTACAAAATCGTCCCCTCCGATATGACCGATGAATTCATTCTGGATACAGCATTCCTTCATGCTTTCGGCAAGCGCCTTGATCATCAGATCACCATTGTTGAAGCCATACGCATCATTGTACGCCTTAAAATTATCCAGATCCACATAGATAATGGAAAAGCTCTTTTTTCCGGATACAACATGCTCTATCTTTTCATCGATGACCATATTGCCCGGGAGCCCGGTTAGCGGACTGGTATCGACTGCGCGGTGAACCTTGATGGCAATGGCTGCCTCGAGCAGATCCTTCACCGTGACTACCCCGCAGTATTTGTCATCTCTGGTCACAATTACTGCATCATACAATGTCCTCTGCGGCCGCATCAACGCCTTTCTTGACACCTTCTCCACCGAATCCCCCACATCAACCAACAGCGGCTTCTCATCCATAAACTCCCTGACTCTTTTCTTCCGGGACAGGTCATATCCATACATACCCCCGAACTCTGCCAGAATCCCTGCTCTCGTCAAAACGCCCAGCACCTTCTCATCTGGATCCAGCACCGTGATCTCCGTGACGGCAGGCCTTTCCTTGAAATATTCATAGATCTCTTTTGCCGGTCGATCCGGTACAGTAACCTCTTTACGACTGCAGATTCCCCCGACGGTGCCGAGAATCGTCGTCTCCGCATAACTGGAGCAGACTGTGTCATACGCATCGCAGATATAATCCCTAAGTTCCGGCGTGATCTCCCGCATTCTGGGCTGCGGACGGAGCAGGAAATACCCCTGACCGTAAGGAACTCCCAGTTTGATCAATGCAAGCATCTCTTCCCTTGTTTCTATCCCCTCTGCGATCAGGTAAATCTCGTTCTTTTTACAGAACTGGATCATACTTTCTACCAGCGACTTTTTCAGATTATCTTTATCAATCCCTCTCACAATCTCCATATCAATTTTGATATATTCCGGCTCCAACGCACAGATACGATTCATGCCGGCATAACCGTTTCCAAAATCATCTATCGCAATCTGAAAGGTCTGATTCTGATAATGTCTGATCACACCGCGGAAAGCTTCCTCATCATGGATGGAATTGCGCTCCGTGATCTCAAACACGATATCTTCCGGCATAAGCTTATATCGGCGCAAAAACTGGCAGGTGACTCCTTCCTTAAACTGCGGATCTTTGATCACATCCGGATCCACATTCAGGAAAAGTTTTACTCCTGATTTTTTATCGAGAGCGTTCTGCCGTGATTTTCTCCGGCACAATGCCTCAACCCGCCAAAGGCTGTCCATCTTCTGTGCTATATGGAAAAACTCTTCCGTATTGATCAGACAGTTTTCCATAGAAATCCTGCTGAGGGCCTCATATCCCATAACCTCACCGTCTCTTAAAGACACAATAGGCTGATAGACCGGATAGATCAGTTCGTTCTCCACAATCTCCCAGAACTGTTCTTCCTTTACCAGTCTCAATGCCTTTTCCTGTTCTTTCTTTTTACCTTTTTCAGTCTTACTCTTCTTTTTCACAACTGACTCCATTTTCCAAAGCTCCTCTAAATATTTTCGGTGCAATTATGGCATAACTATCTTATCTATGCTATCTTAGATAGGAAAAGGGAACGTTAAATCAAAGTAAAAACTGTAAGGAGAACCGTTATGAATTCTGATTATATTCTGGAATGCTGTGTGGACTGTGTCACTTCAGCACGCGCAGCACAAAACGGCGGTGCAAACCGGCTGGAATTATGCTCAGGTCTGGTCATCGGTGGCACGACACCCACAGCCGGGCTATTATCAAGCATCAAAGAGAATGTCACCATTCCCGTTTATGTCCTGATGCGTCCCAGATTTGGTGACTTCCTATACACAGAGGAAGAATTCGATGTGATATGTCGCGATCTTAAGCTGTTAAGTCAAGCCGGAGCTGACGGTTTTGTCATTGGATGTCTGAATCCGGACGGTTCTCTGTGCAGGGAACAGATGGAACGGCTCATGACACTGTGCGGCGGGAAACCCGTCACACTGCATCGCGCCTTTGATATGTGCAGCGATCCGTATGAAGCTTATGAAACTGCAGGTACACTCGGTATCTCCACCATTCTGACCTCCGGACAGCGAAACACCTGTCTGGAAGGAATCGATCTGCTTAAGAGACTTTCCTCACGACAGGGAGGTCCCCGCATTATGGCCGGCAGCGGCGTCAATGCAGAAGTGATTACTACTCTTCTTGCAGAGACTTCTCTGACAGCATTCCATATGTCCGGAAAAAAAGTGATCAAAAGTGCCATGATCTACCGAAACGAGCAAGTCTCAATGGGAGCTGCCGATCTGGACGAATACAGTATCTGGCAGACAGATGCTGCGGAAATCAAAAAGGCGGCAGATCTGCTCTGCCGCCCGAAATAATCCGTAAAACCATTTAGTTGTTGATCAGCTTATCCTCATCGCTCCAACTGTAAAGCTTTCTGATCTCTTCGCCGATGACTTCCGAAGGGTGCTCGGAAGCAAGTTTTCTCATTGCACGGAAGTGAACCTGTTTGCCTGCAGGAGACATATCAAGCAGGAATTCCTTTGCAAAAGTACCGTCCTGAATATCAGAAAGGATCTGCTTCATTGCCTTCTTGGTATCCTCTGTGATGATCTTCGGTCCTGTGATATAATCGCCGTACTCAGCTGTGTTGGAGATGGAGTATCTCATTCCTGAGAAGCCTGACTGATAGATCAGATCCACAATCAGCTTCATCTCATGGATACACTCAAAGTAAGCATTTCTGGGATCATAACCTGCCTCAACCAGTGTCTCAAAGCCTGCCTGCATCAGTGCGCATACACCGCCGCAAAGCACTGCCTGCTCGCCGAACAGGTCTGTCTCAGTCTCTGTGCGGAAGGTAGTCTCCAACACACCCGCTCTTGCTCCTCCGATTCCAAGTGCGTAAGCCAGTGCCTTATCCTTTGCCTTGCCGGTATAATCCTGCTCTACCGCTACCAGACACGGAACACCTTTACCGGCCTGATACTCGCTTCTCACCGTATGTCCCGGTCCCTTGGGTGCGATCATTGTCACATCCACGTTTGCAGGAGGTACGATACATCCGAAATGAATGTTAAAACCGTGTGCAAACATAAGCATATTGCCTTCCTCAAGGTTGGGCTCAATGTCATTCTTATAGAGTTCAGCCTGTTTCTCATCATTGATCAGAATCATGATGATATCCGCTTTTTTTGCAGCCTCTGCCGCCGTATATACCTGAAATCCCTGCTGTTCTGCCTTTGCCCAGGATTTGGAGCCTTCGTAAAGACCAATAATAACATTGCACCCTGAATCCTTCAGATTAAGCGCATGTGCATGTCCCTGGCTGCCGTAACCAATAATGGCGATTGTCTTTCCCTCCAACAGAGACAGGTTACAATCTTCCTGATAATAAATATTTGCCATTTTTTCATCCTCCTACCGATTTTGTTTGCATGATTATTTATAAAAGGTGTCCCTTTTATGAACTGATATCTACTGGCAATTACTCCTCAAAATAAACAACATTTTCCGTTCCTCTGCCGAGCCCCGCAATTCCTGTTCTGGCAAGCTCCAGAATCTCATAGCCGTCGAGCAGATTTAAGAATGCTTCGATCTTGGCCTGGTTGCCGGTAATCTCCACCGTCAAACTTTCTGAGCCGACATCGATAACCTTGGCACGGAAAATATCCACAATACTGATCACGCCTCCGCGCTGGTCGGGCGCAGCTTTCACTTTCACAAGTGCCAGCTCCCGGTACACACTGTTTTCCGGCTTCAGTTCCCTGATATCCCGCACATCGATCAGCTTACTCACCTGCTTTTCGATCTGATCAAGAATCTCATCATCACCGCTCGCCACGATGGTGATCCGCGTGAATCTCGGGTCAGCCGTCACACCTGCCGTAATACTCTCAATGTTGTAGCCCCGTCTGGAAAACAGACCCGAAATACGACTCAAAACACCTGATGTATTATCAACCAACAACTGAAAAACTTTCTTATGCATAACAGTTCCCTTCTCTATTTCACGTACAAATGTCTGTAAAGCAAAGACATTTTTTGCGCTTTCTGTGTTTCATTCTAGCAACAAAAATATGCCTTGTCAACGTATGCGTTTCCGGAATGCTTTCCATAACCTGAAATTATGAAAGATCCACATATCATTCGTTTTCGGAACATTTTGGAAGCGCCAGCGTACCGGTTCTCGCCACTTCCACAATGCTGACCGACTGCAGCATCGTAATCAACAAAGCGGTTCTCTCAGGAATATCGCAGATCTGAATCATCATGTGCGTTTTGGACATATCTACGATATCCGCTTTCATGATCTCGCAAGTTTCCATGATATCACGCCTGTTTCCCTTGTTGTACTTCACTTTCACAAGCATCAGTTCTCTGCTGATGCTCTGGGATTCATCAAAGGTCTTAACCTTAATAATATCAAGCTTTTTGTTGAGCTGCTTCTCAATCTGCTCGATCGTCCGTTCATCCCCACTGCTCACGATCGTCATGCAGGACACAGTCGGATCATCCGTCTCCCCAACTGCGAGGCTGTCAATATTAAAGCATCTTCTGGAAAAAAGTCCGGCCACCTTACACAACACACCGGAACGGTTCTCCACAAGTACCGAATATATTCTCTTTAATTTCATAAGACGCTCCTCCTACTTTACCAGATCCATCGGATCGATCAGGCATTCCATCAGCATAGACACATCCTCTTTCAAAAATGCATCCAGCGCTTCCTCCGCGCCATCCATGTTCTCAAGCCGGAGGAATGGAATTCCATACGCTGCGGAAAGCTTCTCAAGATCCGGGCTTCCGGACAGATCCACCACGGAATATCTGTCAGAATATGTGTAGTGCTGATATTCACGAACCATACCAAGATAATTGTTCTTTAACACGATAATCTTCACGGGAATATCGTGCTGACACATCGTTGCAAGTTCCATCATGGACATCTGGAAAGAACCATCGCCGCACACAGCCACCACCTGCTTCTGCGGACTGCCCACCTTGACTCCCATAGCCGCCGGGATGGAATACCCCATAGTTCCCATACCTCCGGAGGTCAGGAACCGACCGTTCTTCACAATATGATAGTTGCAGGACCAGATCTGATTCTGTCCGACGTCCGCCACATACACGGCATCATCTTTCATCTTCAGAGAAAGCAGTCTGATGAATTCCGCCGGATCCACATAATTTGCATTCGGACTGCGCAGACGTTTCATACTGTCCCTGTAGCCGTTAAGCGTTGCAATCCATGCTCTGTGCTGACAGGAAAACTCCTGCTTTGAAAAATCATGGAAAATATGTTTTACATCTCCGACCAGCGGAATATTCGGTCCCGCGTTCTTACCGATCTCGGCAGGATCCACATCAATATGTACCAGGATCTTATTCTCTGTGATGAGATCCGGCTGGCTCACTGCACGATCCGCCACTCTTGCGCCAACCATGATCAAAAGATCCGACTCGTTCATAGCGCGGTTTGCATACGGCTTTCCGTTGTTTCCCACCATACCGAAATACATCGGATGCTCTGTCGGCATCACGCCGATCCCCATCATGGTCGATACAACAGGAATCTGATATTTTTCCGCGAAACTCCTCAGCTCTTCCTGCGCATCGCTGAGCAGCACGCCTCCGCCTGCACAGATGATCGGTCTCTTTGCTTTTTCCAGTTCCCGAATCACCTTTTTGATCTGCACCGCATGCCCTTTTACTGTCGGCTTGTAAGTGCGCATATTGACTTCTTCAGGATATTTGAATTTTGCAATCTGTGCATTCTGGATATCGATCGGCACATCAATCAACACCGGTCCTTTCCTGCCGGTGGACGCCACATGAAACGCCTCCTTAAAGATTCTCGGGATGTCATTCACATCTTTCACGAGATAGCTGTATTTTACAAATGATTCCACTGCTCCTGTGATGTCAGCTTCCTGAAATACATCAGAGCCAAGGAGTACACTGTTCACCTGTCCGGTGATACATACAAGTGGAATACTGTCGGCAAAAGCGGTTGCAATTCCCGTGATCAGATTTGTTGCACCGGGGCCACTGGTCACTGCACACACACCGACCTTTCCTGTCGTCCTTGCCAGCCCGCTCGCCGCATGTGCCGCGTTCTGCTCCGTACGGATCAGTATCGTCCTGATTCCGGAATCCAAAATACTATCATAAAACGGACAGATCGCCACACCGGGATACCCGAATACCGTATCCACACCCTCTGCCTCAAGACACTTTATCATCGCATCTGCACCATTCATTTCTTATCGCCTCCGAATTATGTTAACTTATAGTCCCAAAAGTTTCTGTGTCAGTTTCACAGCCTCTGCTGCATCTCCTGAATACCCGTCCGCACCGATCTCATCCGCATAATCCTGTGTAATGACTGCGCCACCGATGATGATCTTTGCGGTACATCCCTTTTCCTTTGCGTACGCGATCACATTACGCATCTCCTGCATGGTCGTCGTCATCAGCGCAGACAGTGCGATCACAGCTGCATTCCGTTTCATCGCTTCCTCCACAATGACCTCCTTCGGGACATCCTTGCCCAGATCGATCACCTCGAAGCCATAATTTTTTAACATCAGCGCAACGAGATTCTTCCCGATATCGTGGATATCTCCTTTCACTGTGGCAATGACAATGGTCGGGAGCTTCTCTGTTCCCTGCTCCTCCATCATGAGGGGTTCCAGATATTCGATCGACAACTTCATCGCCTCCGCTCCCGCGATCAGCTGCGGCAGGAAATATTTTCCCTGATCGTACAGCGCCCCAACCTCATTGATCCCCGGCAGAAGCGCCTCATCAAGCACCTGTTTCGGATGCAGTCCCGTGTGCAGCGCCTCCTTGGTGTATTCCACGATATTACGCTTATTTCCTTTGAGAACGGCCTCTCTCACTTTTTGGAGAATTGCCTTTTCCGGCGTCAGATCCGTCTGCGGAACAATGTTCTCAACCGTCCCGGAAGTTTTCTCTTTCCTTTCACCGGAAGGTTTTACTGCCTGAACAGGCTCAGGTCTGGATTCCTTCCATTCATTCATTCTGGTAATGTAGCGAATGTCAGACTCCTCTTTATTCAGGAGCAGATCCGACGCCATCGCACAATTGACCAGCAAATCCTGTGACGGATTGGCAATCGCCATCGTCAAGCCCTCATGGATTGCCATTGTCAGAAACGCTGTATTGACAAAGCTCCGTTCCGGCAGTCCGAACGAGATATTGGACAATCCACAGATCGTGGCAAGTCCTTTTTCCTTGCAGTAGCGGATCGTCTCCAGCGTCTCAATAGCGGCACGTTTATTCGCTCCGACAGTAGCCACAAGACCATCTACCACGATATCTTCTTTGGTCATTCCCAGTTCCATGGCACGTTTTGTGATCGTCTCGATGATACCGATCTTTTCCTCTATGCTTTTCGGCAGTCCCTCATCCGACAGAGGCAGCAGGATAAACATTGCGCCGTATTTCTTTGCGATCGGGAGGAGCTTTTCAAATTTGACACGCTCCAATGAGATCGAGTTGATCAAGGCCCGGCCCGGATAGCGACGAAGCGCCGCCTCCAGCACCTCTACATGGCTGGAATCGATCGAGATAGGCAGATTCGTCACTCCCGCCACCTCATCGAGCACCTCCAGCATCATCGCTTTCTCATCAATACCGCTCATACCCATATTGACATCGAGGACACCGGCACCGCATGCTTCCTGCTCTTCTGCGAACTTAATCACCATGCTCAGATCATTTTCCCTCAGCTGCTCCTGTAGCTTTTTCTTTCCTGTCGGGTTGATCCGCTCTCCCACAATGATAAAATTGTCGTCCAATCCAAACCGCAGTGTCTTTCTCTCTGATGTCAGATAACGATATGCTTTATGTTCTCTTTTTGTGGGAGCCATATGCACAGTATTCTTTACCAGTTCCCTGATATAGTCCGGAGATGTCCCGCAGCAGCCGCCCAGTATGGAAGCACCCGCTTCCGCAAGCCGCACCATTTCTTTCCCAAACGTAACAGCGTCCATATCATAAACCGTGCTCCCGTCCTGCGCCAGCATAGGCAATCCGGCATTCGGCTTTGCAATAATGGGAATCGTGACCGCCTCCGCCATGGCACGTATCACTTCTGCCATCTTATCCGGTCCGGTAGAACAATTTGCCCCGACGGCATCTGCTCCGAGACTTGCCAGCACAACAGCCGCTGTCACGGCATCCGTGCCAAACAGGCTCCTGCCGTCCGCTTCAAAGGAAAGTGTCGTCATGACCGGCAGATCGCAAACCTCTTTTGCCGCGATCACCGCT
Organism: uncultured bacterium; assembly: GCA_946061355.1. Classification (GTDB taxonomy): domain Bacteria; phylum Bacillota; class Clostridia; order Lachnospirales; family Lachnospiraceae; genus VSOB01. Next base: position 13,684 of record CAMGRE010000037.1, read on the forward strand.
GCTCTCGTCTCCTGCAGGCTCATCATTGTTTCCACCACGATCAGATCAGCTCCACCCTCAATACAGTAACCGATCTGTTCTTTATAGATATCTATCAGATCTTCAAATTCCAGATTCCCCATCGGTTTCAGCTGCTGACCGGTCATCGTCAAATCTGCCGCTACCAGCGCTTTATCTCCTGCAGCCTGTTTAGACAACCCGACCAGTTCCCGGTTCATCTCGCCGATCCTGTCTGCCAGCCCGTATTCCTGCAGTTTGATCCGGTTACAGGTAAATGTCGGTGAATATAGAATATTCGTTCCAGCCTCAATATACTCTCTCTGTAGATCCAGAATCGCCTCAGGGTGTTCTAAGATCCACTGTTCCGGACACACACCTGCCGTCATTCCGCGTTTAATCAGATTGGAACCTGTCGCACCGTCAAGATAAACAATTCTATCCTTACAAAACTCTTTAAATTCCTGCTTTGTCATCTTTTTTCCTCTTTTGGGCTATATTACAAACATAACTGTTCAGTGCCTGCACAGTTACTTATAAACACACTTCCTTATTTTATCATGTATTGACGGTTTCCTCAATTTCTTTTTTGTAGATACCGTTTGCTTTCCCTCATGGAATATGGTAAATTTATTGCATGACAGTTAGGAGGCGCAATATTTTGAAATATATAAATCATACAAAACTAATATCCATTGCTACTGCCTTTACGGTTCTGCTCACCGGCTGTGGGAAAACAGATCCCGAGCTCGACACATACAAAAAGGAAATGACTGCCTTTACCGAAACCGTAACGGATCTGGTGGATTCCATCAACGCAATAGATGTGGATTCGGACAACCGGACAGAAGAACTCCTGTCTTACCTTGATGAAATGGACATTGCCTTTACCGATATGGCAGCCCTGGAG
>CAMGRE010000038.1 GCA_946061355.1 uncultured bacterium
AAAGATTTCCTGCAAAAGATCCGCGCCTTCAATTACATTAGAAAATTGATAACTGCCTCTGCCCTTCTGCACCATACGATAGCGACAGTCATTGTAGTAATCCTGAATGGAATGCAGTACGGAACTTTCGGGAATGTCCGGTGCAGCCGGTTCCGGGTTCTCCAGATTCCTGTAGGCGGTGCCGTTGCAGGGCGGCAGATTGACAGAAAGCTCCTGACGCATATGCGTGGAGGCATAGTCCGCATCCGTCTTGTTAAAATAGTCGTAGTTTCCTGCTTCCGTGTCATCCCATGTTACATCTGCATTGTAGTAGTCATCTCCCAGCTTCACGATATTCCAGGCATGGCTCTCCCCGGCATACCCTGTGCAGTAATAACAGGGTATATCAAGCTGCTGCAGCAGGTACTGAAAAGCTCTGGCGTAACCGGCGCAGACAGTCTTTCCACCTACCAGACCGCTGTAAGCGCTCTGGCTCATGGGCGCATTCTTAGCATAAGTGATTTTATCGATGAGCGCATTGTGCACAAATTTTTCTTTTTCATAGTCATTGTCCAGCTTGCGGGCATCTGACAGAATCTTCTCCGCATTTTCCGAAAAGGTCTGTTTCGCATTGTCGAGATCTTTTGCTGTTTTGTTGAACTGCAGCCCTATTTCGACAACCTCACCGTTTCGCCTGCATTTGCAGGAGTAGGCAGTGTCCAGCCAGAAAAGCGCTGGGTGATCGTTGTATACGGCTGAAAAGACACTCTTTAACTGCTTGGCATTGATCTCTTCCACCGGGGTAAAGGTCTGATTCAAATCCTCAGCATTTGCAAAGATCTGGCGGTAAAGATGCTTTCCCTTGTCGTCTAACATCTGATAATACGGGTAATACAGGGGATCAAAGGTCAGATCATCCCCTGTAGCGCCGGGATTTTCCAGCTTTGGTTCATCATCACCGATCTCGCTGGCAGTCTCTTTTACCGGCTCATAGCCGGATTTTCCGGAAACGCTGTCGGGTACTTTGATGTCGGCAGGTTTTGGCGGAATGTATTCGGAGCTCTTTTCCTGCCTGTCTCCATCGGTTTCATTTTTTCCGTCAGAACCAGACGGAGCCATTTCATTTTCCGATGTATTTTCCGGAGCAAAAGAAATGTTCCCCATATCGAGTGCTTCCGCGGGCAGAGTGACATTTTCCCGCAACTCAGCCATATATTTGTCAAGCTCCGGATCGGAATAGTCGGTCCGGTCTGCCGAAGAATTTTTTCCATATAATGCATCTGCGATCCGCTGTGTCATATCGGGATCAAAGGCACAGTAGACAACGATGGCGCTGACCCAGATCAGCAGGATAATGAGAAGTATCAGAAGACGTTTGATCCATTTCATGTTCCGGTTACACTCCTTTGGTCTAGGATATCACATCATTTTTCCGATTGACAGAGGTTTTCGGGAAAAATAAAATGAAATCATGAAGACGAAAATTATATTTGAAGACAATTTGATTCTGGTTTGTTTCAAGCCTGCGGGTCTGCCCACACAGACTGCCAGTGTCATGGCACAGGATATGGTCAGTGAATTGAAAAATTATCTGCGAAAAAGTAGCGGAAGCGGAACGAAAGAGCCGTATGTGGGACTGGTACACCGCCTGGATCAGCCGGTGGAAGGACTGCTGGTGTTCGGAAAGACACAGAGAGCGGCGGCGGCGCTGAGTGCGCAGTTAAATGACGGGACGCTGCATAAGACATATCTTGCGGTGACAGAAGGCATACCGGAGAAAAAAGAGGCGGTTCTGACGGACTATTTATTAAAAGATGGGCGTGACAACAGTTCGCGAGTGGTTCCTGAGGGAACAAGGGGAGCGAAACGAGCGGAGCTGTCTTATCATGTGATGTCGGTAAAAAGCGGGAATGCGTTAATCGAGATTGATCTGAAAACAGGACGTCATCACCAGATACGTGTACAGATGGCGCATATGGGATGCCCGCTCCTCGGAGACAGGAAATACGGCAGAGCCTCACAGACCGTCAGGAACCCAGCGCTGTGTGCAGCAAAGCTTTTGTTCAGACATCCGCAAACGGGTAAAATGATGGAATTTGCAGTCGAGCCGGAGGGGGATGCGTTTGCAATTTTTACAGAAAAAACCAGAGCCGGTTTTTGAAATCGCAGGATAAAAAGAGGTGCTCTGCCCATACTAACCGTGGTGATGAAAGTGAGATGGGCAGCGTGGGAAAATAATAAAAAATACATAATGGCAGCACTGATGGCAGCAGGCGTATTACTGTTTCTGAAATACCTCCTGCCTTATGTGCTGCCGTTTTTGATCGCGTTGTGTCTTGTGGCAGTGATGTATCCTTTTCTGGAAAAAATAGAGCGGCGGTTTCATATCAGAAAAGGAATGACAGCGGGCCTGATCCTTGCCGTATGCCTGATTCTGATCGGACTTGCTTTCTGGTGTCTGTGGATTTTTGTGTGCGGGCATGTCAGGATGCTGTTTCAGAACAGAATGGTTATGGAGGAGTGCTTCTGCAATTTTGTGAGAGACTGCTGTAGTATGCTGGAAACGAGATTCGGAGTGGAAAGCAGAGCCATGGAACAGATGGCGCTTGATCAGATCGATAAAATCGGAAACAATCTTCAGATCCGGATCGTACCGAGATTCATGAACCGCTCATTTGCATATCTCAAGACAGCTGCCTCTATTTTGGCTTTCTGGGCAGTGACACTCATCGCTTCTATATTGCTGGCAAAGGACTATTACCGTATCCGTCAGAGGATGCGCACTTACAAGACTTTCCGCATGGCATCACAGATTGGCACACAGATCGGGAAAATGGTGCTGGGGTATCTCAAAGCGCAGGCGATCATTTTGTGCACAATCAGTGTGATCTGCGTGGCTGGACTCTGGGCATGCGGTATGGATGGATTCCTGACACTCGGGATTGTGGCAGGGATTATGGATGCGCTGCCCTTTATCGGCACTGGCATTGTGCTGGTTCCGACGGCATTGTGGCAGTTGATACAGGGGAATCTCTGGCGTATGGCGGCGGTTTTTGCCATCTACGGAGTCTGTGCCCTTGCAAGGGAATTCCTGGAACCCAAACTGCTCGGGAAGCGGATGGGAATCTATCCTGTGTTTATGCTATTGGCAATTTATGCAGGTGTCAAATTCTATGGATTGTCGGGTGTGGTGCTTGGGCCGTTTTCATGTCTGCTGATACGGGAATTGTATCAGAGGATGGAGGAATAGAGAGCAAGAAACAGGGCTGAGGACATTATGTGGAAAAACTTGCCCGGCGGGCGCAGATATACTATAATATGAGCGCAAAAGAAAAGCAGGTAAGGAGCATTCACATGATAACGGTCAAAGAATATACACCTTATGAAATTGTGATGGATATGCATATGCATACGGTTGCCAGCGGGCATGCGTATGGGACGATCCGGGAGATGGCGCAGGCGGCGTCAGCAAAAGGATTGTCATACATCGGGATCAGTGAGCACGGGCCGGGAATCCCCGGGACATGCGATCCGATCTATTTCACCAATCTTAAGGTTGTACCGAGAATACTTTACGGTGTGAATCTCCTGCACGGCTGTGAGACAAATGTGTTAAATGATGGTACAGTGTCACTGGAGCAAGAGCGCCTTGAGAAACTGGATTACGGCATTGCCGGGATTCACAAGCAGTGTTATCGGGATGAGGGCAGGGAAAAAAATACGGACAATGTCATTTCCTGTATGAAAAATCCGAAAATATCCATGATCTCCCATCCGGATGACGATCATATACCTCTTGATTATGAGAGACTCGTGCCTGCTTCGGGGAAATATCACACGGCGCTTGAACTCAATAACAGTTCCCTGCTGAAACCGGATAAACGGCTGAACTGTGTGGAAAATTATAAACATATGCTCCGACTGTGTGAACAGTACCGGATACCGATCGTCGTAAATTCCGATGCCCATGACCCCAGTTATGTAGGGCGGTTCGATGAAGCGATCGCACTTCTTCAGGAACTGAAATTTGATCCGGAACTGATATTGAATACGAGTGTGGAGCGCCTTCTTAAGTTTATCGGACAGCGGGAGGATAAATAATATGCTGAATCAGTTTTCAAGGACGGAGCTGCTTTTAGGAAAAGAAGCCATGGAAAAGCTGCGCGGTTCGCGTGTGGCGGTGTTTGGGATCGGCGGCGTCGGCGGCTATGTGTGCGAGGCGCTCGTCAGGAGCGGCGTCGGTGCATTTGATTTGATCGATGACGACAAGGTGTGTCTGACAAACCTGAATCGTCAGATCATTGCGACCGGGAGCAGTGTCGGCAAATATAAGACAGAAGTGATGAAGGAACGTATGCTCGACATCAATCCGGAGGTAAAAGTGGAGACTCATCAGTGCTTTTTCCTGCCGGAAAATGCCGATACGTTTCCCTTTGAAGAATATGATTATGTGGTGGATGCGGTGGATACCGTTACCGCCAAACTGGAACTGGTGATGAAATGCAAGGAGAAGAATGTGCCGATCATCAGCAGCATGGGAGCGGGCAATAAGCTGGACGCCAGCCAGTTCCGCGTGGCGGATATCTATAAGACAAAGGTATGTCCGCTTGCCAAGGTTATGCGCCGTGAGCTGAAGAAGCGTGGCGTGAAGAAGTTAAAGGTTGTGTATTCCGAGGAACAGCCGATCAGACCGGTTGAGGATATGGCGATCAGCTGCCGGACGCACTGCATCTGTCCGCCCGGAGCCGCCCACAAGTGTACGGAGCGCCGGGATATCCCCGGAAGTGTGGCGTTTGTGCCTTCCGTGGCAGGACTGATCATCGCGGGGGAAGTGGTAAAGGATCTCATACGCTGAGAGCTTTTTCCTGACAATCATAATGGAGAGACGTAAATGGAAATAACGATACAGGAACTGAACAGTCTGGAGAAGGATTCCTATCAGATCATTGATATCCGCAGCGACATCGAGATCTCTCACGGAGCCATTCCCGGAGCGATCCATGCGAAAGCGGCGGACATTGCGAAAGATGAGCGGATCGATATTCATAAGAAGCTGGTCGTCTGCTGCAGTAGAGGAAGAGTCAGTGTGGATGTGGCAGAGGAGCTCTGTGAACAGGGCTATGACGCGGTCAGTCTGTCCGGCGGATATATCTCCTGGCTCCTCACACAGATGGAAGCAGAGAAGAAAAAGGAACAGGAGCAGGACGGAACTTTTGCGGAGGATGTCGAACAGAGTCTGAGAAAGAAATTCCGAAAAAATATCTGGTGCAGATTCACGAAGGCTGTCAGACAGTATGAGCTTGTGAAAGAAGGCGACCGGATCGCGGTCTGTATTTCCGGCGGCAAGGATTCCATGCTGATGGCAAAGCTGTTTCAGGAACTGAAACATCATAATAAATTCGATTTTGAGGTGAAATTCCTGGTGATGGATCCGGGATACAGTCCGGCAAACAGACAGGTGATCGAGGAGAATGCGCGGCGACTGAATATTCCGATCCAGATTTTTGAATCCGATATTTTCGATTCGGTCTATCATGTGGAGAAATCCCCCTGTTATCTGTGTGCCCGAATGCGCAGAGGGCATCTGTACAGCTATGCGAGAGAGCTCGGCTGCAACAAGATTGCCTTGGGTCATCACTATGACGATGTGATCGAAACCATATTGATGGGAATGCTGTACGGGGCGCAGGTGCAGACGATGATGCCGAAACTTCACAGTACGAATTTTGAGGGGATGGAGCTGATCCGCCCGCTGTATTTAGTGCGGGAGGATGACATCAAGGCCTGGCGAGATTATAACGGGCTGCATTTTATCCAGTGTGCCTGCAAATTCACCGATACTTGTACCACCTGCAATAACGAGGAGAACCGTTCCAAACGTGTCGAGATCAAGGAGCTGATCCGCACTTTGAAGCAGAAGAATCCCTTTGTCGAAGGAAATATCTTTAAGAGTGTGGAAAATGTAAATCTGGATACGGTGGTGGCATACAAACAGAAAGGCGTACGGCATCACTTTCTGGATCAGTATGATGAATAAAAAACGAAAAATTCCGATTTTCATAAAGATCGCCGGAGAAAATTCTATGTCAGACAATCATTTGGAAAACAGTCAGATCATGAAGGATTATCAGTGGTTTCACAGACATCCCGAATTAGGATATGAGGAGATGGAAACGACTGCATATATCAAGGAAGCGCTTCACGAAGCCGGGATTGAGACACTCCCGCTCCCGTCTGCGAGGATAACGGGCGTGATCGCGGTGATCAGAGGGAAAGGCGAATCTGCCGGATCAGACAGTGAGCCTGTCGTTGCGCTGCGGACGGATATCGACGGACTGCCCATTGAGGAAATGACAAATGTGTCATACAAATCTCTTTATCCGGGCAGGATGCATGCCTGCGGACATGATTTCCATATGGCATTAGTGTTGCAGGCGGCAAGGCTTTTGCAGCAGACAAAAGAAGACTGGAGCGGCACTGTGAAGGTGATCTTTCAGCCGGCGGAAGAGCTGCCGGGCGGGGCGAAAGAGATGGTGGAGACAGGGCTTCTTGAGGATGTGGACGCTTATGTTGGGCTCCACACGACGCCGGGCCGACCTTCCGGGGCGATCGGCATCCGCTCAGGCGGTCTGATGGCAGCGGTGGATCGTTTTGAGGTCACCGTGAGCGGCAGAGGATGTCACGGAGCGGCGCCCCATGAGGGGATCGATGTAATCCCGGTGATCTGCCAGATCGTGACGGCGCTGCAGACGATCGTGAGCCGTCAGGTAGATCCTTTTGCTCCGGCTGTGTTATCCGTAACGGCGGTTTCAGCGGGAAACACTTGGAATGTGATCCCGTCGGAAGGGAGCTTCTGTGGGACGGTCAGATCTTTTTCCCCGCAGGTGCGTGCGCAGATCAAGGAGCGTTTTTATCGGCTGACGGAGCAGCTTACCGATGCAAGCGGAGCCGAATGCAGGATCGACTGGTATGAGGGACCGCCCGCAGTGATCAACGACGAAGGTCTGTGCAAAATCGCAGCCAAGACTGCCACAGAGAGTGGATATCAGGTATATGAGCCGGAACAGACTATGGTAGGTGAGGATTTCAGCTTTTATCAGGAGAAACAGAAGGGCATCTTCCTGAGAGTGGGAACCGGATACGACAAGCCCCTGCATCACGCGGAATTTCTGGCAGATCCGGCTGCCTTGGAGCCTACGGCGGAGTATCTGGCACTTCTTGTGAAAAAAATTCTTGCGGAAATATGATAATGAGATAAAGTTGAGAAAGCCGTTGCGCGATGCAATGGCTTTCATTTTATTATGATAATGTTAAGCGAAATAAATATAAAATTTATACCATGCAATACTGTTGTCGCGTAGAGATGATACAATATAGAAAAGTAGTAATAGTTTTCAAAGGAGGAAAATCCATGAAAGAATTGGATGAGCTATTTGATTATTGGGAAACAGAACATAAAAAAAGAGGTTATAAAAGGTTTATTCGGGACGGTATCGTGGATGAAACCTGGTGGAAGGAAAGCCAGAGCGTGCCTAAAATCTGTTATTTCTTAAAAGAAGCAAGGACGGAAGAAGAACACTATGTCCTTACGGATGATTTGCGAAATAGAGAGCCATGGAGACTATGGCAGAGGGTTGCAGTTTGGACGCAGGCTATTCAATTGGCGTTTACAGGAGAAAGGGCTTATAACGAGGAAAAGATAAAACTCAAATCTCATGAAGCCATCAAACAAATAGCGGTTGTCAATGTAAAAAAGAGTGAAGGTCTGCCAAACTCAACAGAAGATGATTTAATGAAGTATGTAGATCATGATAAGGAACTGATAAAAAGGGAACTGGAACTGATCAATCCGGATATTATCGTATGCGGTTATACTTTTGGGATGTTGGAAACAGTACTCAAATGTACAAATGATAATAGGAAAGACGATATACAGTTTGAAAGGATAAGAGATACCCTGTATGGATTTTGGAATGATAAGTTAATTATAGATTATTATCATCCTGCCTGTTATTATCCGAATCGCGTCAATTATTATGCATTAATGTCTGTTTGCCGGATGGCGGAAGCGGAATGGGAAGAAAGGAAAGCGGCTTATGCATGCAAAACAGATTGGAATATACGGTCTTAGGAATGAGGAAATAAGTTGTGTTAAAAAATATTTACCGCAGAAAGAATGTAATATTATGGTCACAGACGATGTGACAAATATAATTGCCGTGTCAGAGTTTGCGGTAATTGTAAATGCTGATACGATGAATCCTCAGGACATAGATATGCTTCTGGAATATTATGAGGATATAATCCCTTTTTCTGAAACGGTTATTTTTCTTGGAACAATTCAGATTCCATCCAAATTAAAAAATCAAATTTTAGTATATGAGAATTTTGAGAGCTTAAAGCAGGATCTGAAATATATACTTCTTTCTGCATATCGTACGCAGAAGAAAACTGAAACTTTTAGCGCAACGCTTGCAAATGCTATATTAATATTAAGTGTTATAAGAAGGAAACCATATGTTACGAGTAGGGAGCTTGCAGAGAAGTTGGGATTATCCCTAAGGAGCATACAGCGATATATAAATACAATTCAGGCGACCGGAGAATGGATAGAATATGATTCAATACATAAAGGATGGTATTTACAGGATGGTAAATCAATTTTGTGGGGTGATTTAGATGAGGAATAAGAATGGTATATGAGAGTAGCTTTCCAACTGTGGGATATGGTATTACCGTGTTGTTTGATATAAATGAAAGTGTAAAAACTTTAGTGTGTCATATGCTTGGAAAAGAGAGCGTAGAGGATAAGTATTTATATCTTGTTGGAGTGAATATCTTACAGTTTGGAATATATTATCGGAATGTGTGTAAGGAATGTGAGGACATCAATCAGATTTTTTATAGCAGTGAAGATATCAATTTTGGCATTGTATGTCCTAAAGTAGTATTTCTATTTGATAATATGGATAGTTGCAGGTATTTTAAGGATTATTTTGAAAAGATAGATGATCCGGTAGAAAAAGTTCGCAATGAATTGGCATACGGAAGTACAGATATTATTTCAATGACACTTTCCATATTTAACCCTATCTCTTAGGGAAAAATGTCGATATCATTAAAGAGAAATTTAAGGAAAGAGGGTGCAGTGGTATGAAAAAAGTAATAACAGGTTTTTTGATGGCGGCGTTGTTGTCCGTCACGATTGGCAGCAGTGTCTGCTATGCAAAGGACAATACAGCATGTTCTGAGAAAGAGATTCTTACGCAAAAGGCAGATGAGATTTTATCCGGGATGACCTTGGAGGATAAGATCTATCAGATGTTTATCGTGACACCGGAACAGCTGGCAGGTAATCCGATCGCGAAAGCGCCGGGGGATCCGTACGTTACAGTTGTCGAAGATCCTGTGAAGATGCAATTGGAGCAGCGTCCGGTCGGTGGACTGATCTTTTTTGCATCGAATCTGGTTTCCGCAGAACAGACAAAGGCTATGCTGACAGACTATCAGAGCTTTGCTGAAGAAACAAATGGGCTGCCGCTGTTTCTATGTGTGGATGAGGAGGGCGGAAGAGTTGCTCGGATCGGCCGGAATGAAGCGTTTGATGTAATGAGGGTTCCGCCCATGGCAGCTGTGCAGAACGAAGAGCAGGCATTTTTTTGCGGAACTGTGATAGGGGCCTATCTGAGTGACCTGGGATTCAATGTTGATTTCGCCCCGGATGCCGATGTGATCACTAACAGCAGCAATACCGTCATCCGAGACCGGTCATTTGGAAGTGATGCGCAGATCGTGACAAAATACGCTGTAGCATACTCGGATGGCTTGCATGCAAACGGCGTTATGAGCACATTTAAGCATTTCCCCGGGCACGGATCGACAGAGGCGGATACCCATGCGGGATATGCATATACCAACAGAAGCTATGAAGAATTGCTTCAGGCAGAATTGCAGCCGTTTCTGGCAGCCGGCGAGAACGGTGTGGACATGGTGATGGTCAGCCATATCGCCGCTCCGGCAGTCACCGGAAACGATATCCCCGCTTCTCTTTCCGAAAAACTGATATCGGAAATCCTGAAGGGGGATCTGCATTATGAAGGACTGGTAATCACGGACGCGCTGGATATGGGTGCAATTTCCGTGACATATGATTCCTCGGAAGCTGTCGTGGAAGCAGTGAAAGCCGGAGTGGACATTCTGCTGATGCCGGTTGATCTGAATGCCGCATATTCCGGCGTTTACACGGCAGTTATAAGCGGAGAGATTCCCGAGGAACGGATCGATGAATCGGTGAGAAAAATCCTGATATCTAAAATGAAACTGCAGGAAGATTAGTCTCTCCGCTCATCTCCCCAGAAAAATACAGAGACGGTTCCTGGGCCGGTGTGACTGCCGATGGTAGTTCCGATATTGTAGATTTCAATTTTTCCATCAATCTTTGGGAAGGTTTCCCGGATGAGGGCAGCCAGCTCCTGCGCCGTATCAAGGCATGCGGAGTGGCAGAGATAGCATTTGCCGCAGTAGTCTGTGCCGCCCTCCGCATGTTCTTTCATTTTCTCCACGGTTCTGTGGATCACTTTTTTCTTTCCGCGTATCTTTTCCCGGGGGATAAGTTTTCCCTCGTGATCCATATTGAGTAACGGACAGATGCCGAGTACGTTTCCGATCATGCCGGAGGTCTTTGAGATGCGTCCTCCGCGGATATAAAACGTCAGGTCTGTTGAAAAGAACCAGTGGTGCATGTGAAGTCTGTGCGTCAGAGCAAAATCATATACCTCATCTATACTTTTTCCCTGATCTCGCAGATCGGCCAGCGCTTCCACAAAGAGACCATAGCCGGAGGAGGCGCAGAGGGAATCCAGCACAAGGATCTTCCGGTCAGGATATTTTTCTGAGAGGATATTTTTGGCGATCATGGCGGAATTGATCGTGCCGCTCAGTCCCGAGGACAGGGACACATGGAGGATATCCTTTCCCTGCGCGAGAAATTGCTCAAAATAGCTTTCGTATTCGTCGGCGTTCACCTGCGAAGTCTTTGTGACAGCGCCTTCACTCATCCGTCTATAGAATTCTTCATAAGGAATCGTTTCTCCGAAATCGTCCTGATACTGCTTTCCGTCCAGTTCATAGTGAAAACAGATATAGGAGATGTTTCTCTTCTCAAATTTTTCTTTGGTCAGATCTGCTGTGGAACAACAACTGATAACATAGTCTGCCATGTTCAAGATATCCTTTCCTTGAAAAGTATTTATATAAAATAATGTTGAGATTAAAACATAGCGCCCGGACCGGAAGCCCGGGGGTGTATGTCGAAGTTAAAAATTCTTCTCCTTCTCGTAATCAGCAATAACCGCTTCCAGGATGTCGCAGGCTGTCTCGACAGTCTTCTGACAGCGGTACTCCGGTTTAAAGGACTGGGGTTTGATATCTTTGCAGAGAACGGAACCATAGGTTCTGTTGAACTGCTGAATCAGTTTCATGACAACCGGTTTGATATCTTTGCTGTCATGTGATTTCTGTTCCACATATTTCATAGACAGAATACCTGCACCTGCAAGAACCGCCCCACACGTATTCCCTGACTGGATACCGCCTCCGTATGCTGCTACTACAATCATATCCCTGTCGTGAAGTCCCAGATTATAATATTCATTTCCTGCACGCAGGATCGATTCCGCACAGTTATAATTCTGATCAAGATAGTATTTACCAACCAAATCCTTTAGCATTCTTTTGTCCCTCCGTTTTCTGTTTCCTTTGTTCTATACACAATATAAGGCATGACATTGGCACCGTCAACGACAAAAAAATTTTAAAAAATTTAGCACTCACCTATTGACAGTGCTAACAATGCGTGTTATATTACAACTAGAACAAGGGAACAGAAGAAGAAACAAAAGCTTCTCTTTCCCATAACATATAGCAATCGACGCAGTAAGCGCCAACATAGAATGGAGGAATGACTTATGTTATTTGGACGTACAAGCAATTTATTTGATGACTTTTTCGGTGATATGTTCGGCGGTGATTTCTTTGACACCTCGAGCCGCATGCCGCAGCTGATGAAGACGGATGTCGTTGAGAAAGACGGACAGTACATGCTGGATGTTGAGCTGCCCGGTTATGACAAGAACGACATCAGTGCGGAATTGAAGGACGGTTATCTGACCATTATGGCGAATAAGGATCAGACGATCGAGAATAAGGATGAGAAGAGCAATTACGTCAGGAAAGAGCGTTACACAGGCAGCTGCCAGCGCAGCTTCTATGTGGGCGATGACGTGAAAGAGGAGGATATCCAGGCAGGCTTCAAGGATGGCATCCTGAAAATCGCGGTGAGAAAGCCCGAGCTGAAAGAGATCAAGGATGACAGAAAGCTGATTCCGATCCTGTAATCTTCAGATAAAATAGGAAAGTATCATAAAAGGCATCCGGGAGGAAAAGACTTCCGGATGCCTTTTTCTATACTGTTTCATCATTTTGCGATTATTTTTCCATACGCCTGCAAAATTCCGGCTTTCCGGGTTTGAATCCGGAGTTCAAAAAAAGAAGAACAAGAACCCGCCGGTTACCTTTTCCAGATCCTTATCACTCAGAGCATTGGGGGATACTTCCACACCGTGTCCGGTGAGAAATTCTTTCTGGGAACCGTTCTTGGCAGCGGCATCAAAAGCGGCTTTCAATTCCGCATTCTGTTCCATTTCCTTTTTAAAATCATCCATTGCCATACGATATTTCTCTCCCCTTTGTAACAGATATTTTGTGTTCTGATTATAGATACGAATGAAATTGATTATGGTATATTGTCAGAAGAAAATTATTTTAAAAAATGATTCAAAATATGATAAAAAAATTATACAATAGATATCGGACAAAAGAAATCTTTTTGCGAGTATGTTATAACAAATTTTATTTCAATTTGGAGGGTACGGTTATGAAGTTTACTTTTGCACACAATAATTTTAATGTCACCAATCTGGAGAAATCTCTGAAGTTCTATGAGGAGGCGCTGGGACTTACCGAAGCGCGCAGGAAAAATGCTTCTGACGGCAGTTTTACACTGGTATTCCTCACGGACGGCGTTACACCGCATCGTCTGGAGCTGACCTGGCTCAGAGACTGGGATAAGGATTCCTATAATCTGGGTGACAATGAGTTTCATCTGGCATTTGAGGTAGATGATATGGATGCGGCTTACAAGAAGCACAGCGAAATGGGCTGTATCTGCTATGACAACAAGGAGATGGGCGTGTATTTTATCGCGGATCCGGACGGATATTGGATTGAGATCGTTCCCGCGAAGTAAACGTCTGTCTTCCATAGAAGGAGCAATCGCATATGGAAATGGAGAACAGCGGGCAGGAAAAGGAGCGCGCAATTCTGGCGGGAGTGGATCTGGAGGACGGAGATGATTTCGAGTATTCCATGGAGGAATTGAAGAATCTCGCAGAGTCCTGCAACATGAAGGTTGTGGGGATTATTACCCAGAAGATGGATATGGTCAACAAGGCTTTGTATATGGGAACCGGAAAGGTGGAGGAATTGAAAGAGTTTGCCGAGATGCAGGATGCGGATGTGATCGTGTTTGACAATGCGTTGACGCCTTCCCAGCTGCGCAATCTGCAGCAGATCCTGAAGAAGCCCATACTGGACAGAACTTCGCTGATCCTTGATATTTTTTCGACCAGAGCGAGAACCAGAGAGGCGAAGCTGCAGGTAGAGACGGCAAAATTGCAGTATCTCCTCCCGAGGCTGGTGGGCATGCACGAAGCACTCAGCCGTCAGGGTGGCGGCAGTGGTCTTGCCAACAAGGGTGCCGGTGAGAAGAAGTTGGAACTGGATCGGCGTAAGATTGAACATCGCCTTGCGGAACTTCGCAAGGAACTGGATGTGGTAGCGAAGGAGCGGGAGACGCAGCGGAAAAAGAGAGTGGCCTCCCATCTGCCGCTGGTTGCGCTTGTGGGTTATACCAATGCGGGAAAATCCACACTGATGAACCGTCTGCTTGACAGATACATGCAGGATGGAGAGAAAAAGGTACTGGAACAGGATATGCTCTTTGCCACACTGGAGACGACCGTGCGCAGGATCGATGTGCCGGATCAGGCAAGCTTCCTGCTGTCCGATACAGTGGGATTTATTCATAAACTGCCGACCCTTCTGGTGAAGGCGTTCCGCTCCACGCTGGAAGAGGTAAAGAATGCCGATCTGCTGCTGCATGTGGTGGATTA
>CAMGRE010000039.1 GCA_946061355.1 uncultured bacterium
CCCAGCTTCTTTGCCGTCATGCAGGCAAGGATATTCAGTTCATCTCCCGGTGTCAGCGCCACGAGCAGGTCTGCGTTCTCCGCACCTGCCTGGATCAGGATCCTGCGCGATCCGCCGCTTCCCACCACACCGGTCACATTATATTTTTCCGTGAACTCCTCCACGATCTCTTTGTTGTTATCCACGACAACCACGTCGTAATGCTCTTTGGCCGCAACCTCAGCCAACATCTTTCCGGTCTGCCCCAGCCCCACGATAATGATTTTCATAGTCCTACTCGTTCCTTTCCGCCCTGATCCTGCGATTCTTCATTCTTTCTATGATTCCGTACACCCGTTTCGTCGTCAGTCCCTGTATTAACACGGTAAAGAAGATCGTGATGTATGCTGCATTCAATACAATAAGATACACCTCGGCAGGCAGAAATTCCGCAGTGCCCAGTGCAAGTGCCAAGGACAGTCCGCCTTTGAGGGCGCTCCAGGTCATCAACATGGAAAACTCCCTGCGGCTGTAATTTCCGGGCATTCTTCCTTTTTCCATAAAAAGCGTGCAACTCCTCACGCCGGCGTACCGTGACAAGATAACCGCTAAAATTCCAGCCGGAATCAGCACAAGGAAAAAGCGACTCGCCTGTGCATTCATCACAGACAAGCCCAGCAGCATGAACAGCACTGCATTCAGGACACCATCCACGACCTCCCAGAAAGTATCATAAAAATCTTCCGGATCCTGCACCACAAGCTTTCTTATGATACGGTTCCTCATATAGGCAAAGCACATACCGCAGACAACGGAGGCAATCACACCGGAGAAGCCCATATGTTCACAGATCACGTAAACGAGCATGACATCCGTCAGACTGATCAGGATATGCTTCACCGGATCCTTCGTCAGCTTCAGAAGAGAAAAGAGCAGGAATGACACAACAACCGCCACGATAACCGCCCCGAGCAGTTCTTTTCCCATAATATAGAAAAAGTTCCCGCCGCTTTTCTGGGAGATGATTCCTTTTACAAACAAAAAGAGCGCCACGCCCGTTCCATCATTGAACAGAGATTCACACTCGATGACGGAAGTTACATTCTTGGACATCCCAAGCTTGTTCAGAATGCCCGTCGCCGCGATCGGGTCAGTGGGCGACACGATACATCCGAGCAGAATGCATGTCCACAGATCCATATTCATATGAAAAACATATGCAACGGCATAAAACAAAAATCCGTACACGGCAGAAGAGACAGCCGTTCCGAGGAAGGCAAGCAGCGCAATCGGTCGGATATTCTGCTTCATTTTTGTGACGGACACACGGCTGGAGCCCGCAAACAGCATGAAGCACAGCACTCCATCCAACAGATAAGCCGCAAAGTCAAAATGGTTTTGTCCCTTCAGCGCAAGTGCCGCCGCTGAGGTCCCCGGAATCTGCGAAAAGATCATTACTAAAACACCGATCCCCAGTGAAAAAATGATCAATACGATGTCGCTCTGTATGTGCAGCCATTTTTCATTGACAACTCCCACCACAACAATGAGTAGCGCAATCACCGCAAAATAGGAAAGTATACTCATACCGGATCGCTCCTTAAAGTCTCGCATTGTAAGAGGCCGCCGCGAAAAGCGACAGCCCCTGCATATTCATTCAATATCGTATGATAAATTAGTAGTTCTCCTCATGAACCTCAAAGTAGCTCTGCGGATGGTTACATACCGGGCATACCTCGGGAGCCTTTGTGCCCACTACGATATGTCCACAGTTACGGCACTCCCAAACCTTCACTTCACTCTTCTCAAATACCTGAGCGGTCTCGATATTCTTAAGAAGCGCACGATATCTCTCCTCATGATGTTTCTCAATCTCGCCTACTGCTCTGAACTTTGCTGCCAGTTCCGGGAATCCCTCTTCCTCAGCGGTCTTTGCAAAGCCTTCGTACATATCTGTCCACTCGTAGTTCTCACCGTCAGCTGCAGCTTTCAGATTTGCGGGCGTATCGCCGATACCGTTTAACTCCTTGAACCACATCTTAGCGTGCTCTTTCTCATTGTCAGCAGTCTTTAAGAACAGAGCGGACATCTGCTCGTATCCTTCCTTCTTAGCTACTGAGGCAAAATAAGTGTACTTGTTTCTTGCCTGGGACTCTCCCGCAAAAGCCGCCTCAAGATTCTTCTCTGTCTGTGTTCCTGCATACTTGCTCATAGTCTTTTCTCCTTTACTCTCATTGATTTGATGATATGATTTCACCTCATTGCACGGCTGTCCGGCATGAGGAATATCTGTGTTTTCGGAAATTTCTCTGTTGATTGTGCACAGATTCTTAAATGAAAGCTTATGAATGTCGTCATTTCCCGTGATCCGTGCAAATGTTTTCAGTTCTTCTGCAGAGCAGGTGAGATAATTCTCCACACGCTTTGCCGCCGCGTCCACATTAAGCCGCTTCCTAAGCTCCGGATCCTGCGTCGCAACTCCGACCGGACACATGCCCGATCCGCAGATCCGGTACTGCTGGCATGCCGCTGCAACCATAGCTGCCGATGCGATCGCAACCGCGTCCGCTCCCATGGCAATCGCTTTGGCGAAATCAGAGGAAACTCTCAATCCTCCCGTGATCACGAGCTGGATATCGGAATGAATACTGTCCAAGTACTTCCTTGCGCGGTGCAGTGCAAAGACAGTCGGAACACTCGTGGAATCCCTGATAATCGACGGGGAAGCTCCTGTCGCTCCTCCGCGGCCGTCGATCGTGATGAAATCAGGCTCCGCATACACGCAGAACTCCAGGTCGTCCTCGATCCTGCCTGCAGCGATCTTGATACCGATCGGGCGTCCCTCGCTGCGTCTCCTAAGATCGGAAACCAGTTTCTTAAGGTCTTCCTTCGACTCGATCCCCGGGAATCTGGAAGGACTGATCACGTCCTCGCCGAGCGGCTTGTTCCTGATCTGTGCGATCTCCGGCGTCACCTTACTGCCCGGGAGATGGCCGCCCATGCCGGGTTTTGTCCCCTGTCCGATCTTGATCTCGATCGCGTCGGAGGTCTTCAGATTCTCCTCCGTCACGCTGTACAGATTCGGAACATATTCAAATATGTATTTATATGCTGCCGCCTTCTCCTCGGGAAGGATGCCTCCCTCGCCGCTGCACATTGCGGTTCCTGCTCCGGCACTGCCTCTCGCAAGCGCGATCTTGGTCTCTTTTGACAATGCGCCAAAGGACATATGTGAGATATACACCGGCATATCCAGAACCATCGGCTTCTTCGCATGTTTGCCGATGACCGTCTTAAGACTTACGGGTGCATGCTCATCAAGCGGCAGGGGATTCAGCTGTGCTCCCATCACCAGGATGTCATCCCAGTTCGGCATCGGCATCTGCGTTCCCATCGCCTCGATCGCCGACTTGCCGCTCACCGCCATCGCATGGATCTCACTCATGTAACGGTAGCTGCTCTCTGACTTTCTCGTCTCCTTCGGATACTCAAGCCCTGTTTCCGGAACCGGATTCACCGCGGCCGTTTTCACTTCCTCATGAACCGGATCAGCTGCGGGCGCTTTCTGCCCTTCCTTCAGCACGAACTTGTCTGCCGGCTGTCTGCACATGGGACATACGTCGAGTTCGGAGAACGGTCTGCCTTCTTTCTCTTCGTCAAACACATACCCGCATACACTACATACATAAACCATACCCTGCTTTCCTCCTTCGTTTTTTATTTTTTATAAAAAGTAAAATATCAGTCCATCATGGCAAACATCTTCATTGCCGCTTTTACATCCTCTTTCATCGCAGCCCTGCCCGCCAGTGTCAGCGAGGAGAAAAATACGGGCTCCCCTTCCTTCTGAGCGTTCAGATAATCGGCAGCGCCTCTTCCGCCGGCCTTATCCATATAAGTAAAGTAGTTGACCTTGCGGACGCCGGCCTTGATGGCTTCCCGATAGTCATCCCTGCTCACCCCGGAACCTCCGTGCATCACCACGGGAATATTTCCGGTACATACGCGCACATTCCTTACCACATCAATGTCAAGCTTGGGCTCCGTCAGATAAATGCCGTGTGTCGTTCCGAAGGAGCATGCCAGTGCATCGATCCCGGTATCCTCCACAAACACCTTCGCCTGCTGCGGATCCGTGTAGATCTTCGTCTCATCCTCAGCTCCCGTATGATCGCCGGCGCCCGACTCCCTGCGCCCCATGGATCCGAGCTCCGCCTCCACGGATGCACCTGTCTTTGCAGCCATGGCAACTGCCTTCTTTGTATTAGCGAGATTTTCCTCATAAGAAAGCGTCGAGCCATCATACATGATTGCCGTAAAGCCGATCTCAAGCGCTCTCTCGAGATAATTAAGCGTCTCGCCGTGATCCAGATTGACGCACACCGGAACGGACGCTTTCTTTGCCGCCTCCACCATGACAGGTCCGATCACATCGAGCGGAATCCACTCCTCATGGCACTGTGCAAACTGGATGATCACCGGCAGATTAAGTTCCTCTGCCGCACCGATCACCGCGAGCAGCGAATCAAATCCGATCGCATTGAAGGAACCGACCGCAATCCCTCTCTCCTCCGCTATTTTCATGACTTCATTTAACGTAACCAGCATATTTTTCTCCACCTTTCCATGTTGTTATCTATTTGTTCTCTTCCCGTCCCATAAGCCATACCGCTTCGTTCTGGCAGGGAAGTATGGACACGCATTTACACGATTCCCTCGATCAGTACGCTCCTGTAATTGGGATTAGTCGCAAGATAAATCGTCGTTCCTTCAAAGGTACGGACAAACGGCCGCATGGAGTTGCGCTCGTTACTGACGACCACCGCTTTCTCCCCGTTGGAAAGCTTCAGAACAAAGCCGATCGGGTAGATCGGGAATTTCCGCACAAACACTTCGACTACTGTCTTGTCAAACAGCGTCCCCGCATTGCTCATAATATACTCGATAACCTCCGATGGTGCCAACGCATCCCTGTACTTCTTCTGGGCCGTCATGGAGTCATAAGTATCCGCCACGCGCAGAATCCTCGGCATCAGACCGATCTTCTCCTGTCCCAGACTGTAATATCCGGTTCCGTCCAGATTCTCATGGTGAAAGAGAATGGCGTTGCGGCTGACGCTTGATATGTACGGATTATCTTTCAGTTCCTCATATGCAATGATGGGATGTTTCTTCATCTCATCCATATCCTTCTGATTATAGATCTTTTTCGAGTTTAACACTCTTTTCTTAATCTCAAACTTGCCGATGTCATGCAGGATACCTGCGACAGCCAGATTCTCCAACTGCTCCTGTGTCATGCCACATCCCATTCCCAACACAATGGAAAAAACCGTCACGGCGATACTGTGTTTGAGCACGTAGTTCTTGTCATTCTTGATATCAAGCAGGTCCAGTTTCAGGACTTCCTTGTATTTCAGTTCCTTAACCATCGTCTTGGCAAGTTCCGCCGCTGCCAGCAGGTTGTCACTCTGCAGAGCCGCAAACGCTTTGGTTCGCAGTTCATCGGTGATCACATCGTCGATCTCCACATCGGCAAACATCGGATCATCAATATAAGCCCCCTGAAACCCCATATCTGTCAAACGCTTCAGGACCGTGGGTGTCAGCGTGTTTCCACTCTTCAACAGTATATTTCCGTTCTCCCCCACAATAGACTTCGCCAGTTGCATTCCCGGTGTGAGATGTTTTATCGTCAGATAATACATACAGAACCTCCCCTTTTCATTTTGTACTTTGTAAAATTCATGAAACCGATGTAGCTGTCCCCAAACGTACCATCCTCCGCCAGATTGATGCTCCGGCTAATCTCTATGATACGGCTGACACTACTGTCATATAATGTCATGCCCGGTTCGCAGACACCTAAGCTCTCTCTCTCAGATGTTTCCCCCTGCGAAACAGCTTTCATCCCATAACGCACCGCTCCTGCAAGAGACGAATTGCCGACCGCCTCCGCCGCAGCAACAAGCTCCTCCGGGAACAGCCCAACCGCTCCCGCTTTCCTGCAGTCGAGGAAATATCCGAAACCGCCCGACAGATAGACATGACGGACCGTTTCCGGCCTGACCTCCATCCGGTCAAGCAACGTCGCAATCCCTGCAAATACGGCCGCCTTCGCCATCTGGAGTTTCCTGATATCCTCCTGTGTGACAAGGGCTTTTCCTACCCGATAGCCCGTTGTGAACCACGGCTCGGCGAGAAGCCCCGTCTCATCCATGATCCTCTTCTCCAAAAGCTCATACGAAACCGATATCATATCGGATCCCGGAACAGTATATTCACCGCCCCCTTCAAAGGCTGTCCCTGCCGCTGTCGAGGTACAGAGGATCCGTTGACGGTTGCCCAGCGCGATCTCCCCATTCGTCCCAAGATCAATCAAGAGGCTCATCTCTTCGCTCTCAGCCATGCCGCTGGCATAGATCCCCGACACGATATCCGCCCCCACAAAGGCCGATATTCCCGGAAATACCCATGCAGGAATCCCTCCCAATGTAAAAGTTGCCTCCCCCTGATGATACGGGGTAAAAGGCGCTCTCCCCAGGCTCTCCACAGGATAACCGAGGAGCAGATGGATCATGACCGTGTTGCCTGCAATGATGACGCAATCCGGTCCGGTTGCATCTCCTGCCTTCCCCCTCAGACTTTGAAGCCCATCCTCCAGCGCCTGTATGATCAGCCGGTGCATATCCTCTCCATGCGCCTCTGACGCTTCAATCCGCGAAATGACATCCGCGCCGTATTTTCTCTGTGGATTCACAAACGTTTCCGTGGCAAGTGCACGTCCTGACTTCCTGTCAACGAGCTGCATCACAACCGTTGTTGTTCCGATATCCACTGCGCAGAAGGTTCCTTCCGTTCCCGCTTCGTGCAGCATCCACCCGTTTTTATATTCTGACACAACCGTCATATTAAAATCTTTTGCAAAACAGAGCTCTATCCGACAGTCTGACACAGGCTCCGCCGTACATGCAAGGCGATATCCTTCCCTGAGCTGTTCAGGTTTGAACACTCTCCTGTCAGAAGCCGATGGAAGCGGCGCTCCGCTTAGGAATCTCACGCGGCATCTGCCGCAGGTTCCGTGTCCGCCGCAGAAACCGGCCGAGTCAAAACTGCCGCTTTCCGACATCTCTCTCGGTCGCGCATCACCCGTTTTCTCCCTTAGACAGTCCCAAAAACTCTCTGTTTCAGCACAATAAGGGAAAGACAATACTGTCTTTCCCTTATCTTCAATTATCACATTTATGCTTCGTTTCCCTGTCTGTGTCACACAAACTGATTCCTCGTCTCATCATAATGGTAATCGATGGAGGATAGTTTCTGCACGATCTCATCCCGGTCAAGGTCCAATTCTTCGCACATCGTATCAAAATCCTGATAATAATCCCGCAGCTTCAGATTCACAAAGCTGAGCAGCATGACCGGATCCTTCGGCACCATATCCATCTCCTCCTGTTACCTCTTAGTATAGCTTATTTATTTTTTTTCTGCAACCAGAGTTCCGTCTTTTACGGAAATCAAAATGGTATCTCCTGTGTTCACCTGATCGGCGAGGATCAGTTTTGCAGACAGCGTCTCCACATATTTCTGGATATAACGCTTCAGAGGTCTGGCTCCGAATACCGGATCGTAGCCGTTGTCCACGATATACTGCTCCGCCTCCGGCGTCAGCTCCACCGTCAGTTCCCTGTCGGCAAGCCGTCTGTCCAGATCGGCGATAATCAGATGGATAGTGCCGCCGATGTTGTCCTTCGTGAGAGGCTTGAACAGGATTGTCTCATCGAGACGGTTCAAAAACTCCGGACGGAACGAACCGCGCAGTTCCTCCATCACATGCGCCTCAGCGTCAGATTTAATATTGCCGTTCTCGTCAATGCCGTCGAGCAGATACTGCGCGCCGATGTTGGAAGTCATGATCAGGATCGTATTCTTGAAATCGACCGTCCTGCCCTGAGAATCCGTGATACGACCGTCATCCAGCACCTGTAAGAGTACATTGAACACATCGGGATGCGCTTTCTCAATCTCATCAAAGAGCACAACGGAATACGGTTTCCTGCGGACTGCCTCGGTGAGCTGGCCGCCCTCCTCATAGCCCACATATCCGGGAGGCGCTCCGATCAGACGGGACACAGAGTATTTCTCCATGTACTCGCTCATATCGATACGGACCATGTTATTCTCATCATCAAACAGCGCTGCCGCAAGCGCTTTCGCAAGCTCTGTCTTGCCGACGCCGGTAGGCCCTAAGAACAGGAATGATCCGATCGGCTTCGTCGGGTCCTTGATGCCCGCCTTGGACCGGATGATCGCTTCCGTAACCTTCGTAACGCCCTCATCCTGTCCCACAACTCTCTTGTGGAGTTCCTCGTCAAGGTGCAGCGTCTTGTTGCGCTCGCTCTCTGTCAGCTTCGCCACCGGGATACCCGTCCAGCGGGAGATGATCCTGGCGATCTCCTCCTCGGACACACTCTCATGTACCAGAGACAGATCCTTGCCCTTCAGGGCGTCCTCCTCGATCTCAAGCTGCTTCTTCAGCGCGGGCAGTTTGCCGTAACTGAGTTCCGCCGCTTTCTCCAGATTGCCCTCTCTCTGCGCGATCTGGATCTGACTGTTCAGATTCTCGATCTCCTCACGCATCTTCGACAGTTTCTCGACGGAAGCCTTCTCATTGTCCCACTGGGCCTTTCTGTTCTGGAATTCCGCTTTCAGCTCTGCCAGTTCTTTCTGGAGAGTCTCCAGACGCTCCTTACTCAGTCTGTCATCCTCTTTCTTGAGCGCTGCCTCCTCGATCTCCATCTGCATCACTTTTCGTTGCAGTTCATCGAGTTCGGTCGGCATGGAATCCAGTTCTGTCTTGATCAGCGCGCACGCCTCGTCGACCAGATCGATCGCCTTATCCGGCAGGAAACGGTCGGAGATATAACGGTTGGACAGCACTGCAGCGCTGACCAGCGCACCGTCCATGATCTTCACGCCGTGGTAGACCTCATAGCGTTCCTTCAAGCCACGCAGGATGGAGATCGTGTCCTCAACCGTCGGCTCATCCACCGTCACTGGCTGGAAACGACGCTCCAGCGCGGCATCCTTCTCGATATACTGTCTGTACTCATCGAGCGTCGTCGCACCGATACAGTGCAGCTCGCCCCTTGCCAGCATGGGCTTGAGCATATTGCCGGCATCGAGTGCGCCGTCCGTCTTGCCTGCGCCGACGATCGTGTGCAGCTCATCGATGAACAGAATGATCTGTCCGTCACTGTTCTTCACATCCTCAAGCACGGCTTTCAGACGCTCCTCAAACTCACCGCGGTATTTGGCGCCTGCCACCAGCGCGCCCATATCAAGTGCGAAAATCTTCTTATCTTTCAGTCCGGCAGGTACATCGCCCCGGACGATACGCTGTGCCAGACCTTCCACCACAGCAGTCTTGCCGACGCCGGGCTCACCGATCAGCACAGGGTTATTCTTCGTCTTACGCGAGAGGATACGGATCACATTCCGGATCTCACTGTCCCTGCCGATCACGGGATCGAGCTTCTCATTCCTTGCCTTTTCCACCAGATCCTGTCCGTATTTCTCCAATGTATCATAGGTTGCCTCGGGATTGTCGCTCGTCACACGCTGATTGCCGCGCACGGTCGAGAGCGCCTGAAGGAACCGCTCCCTCGTGATCCCGTACTCCTTGAAGATCTCCTTGATCTCACGGTTTGGATGCCTGATCATGGAGAGGAACAGATGCTCCACCGACACGTACTCGTCGCCCATCTGCTTCGCCTCATCTTCCGCCGAGATCAGCACCTTATTCAGATCCTGTCCCATGTAGACCTGACCGCCCTGCACCTTTACACGCTTCTCCAGCGCCTGCTTTGCCCTGTCCGTAAAATGCGGCAGATTGATCTCCATCTTCTCGATCATCTTCTTGATCAGACTGTCCTCTATCGTCAGAAGGCTATACAGAAGATGCTCCTGCTCAATTTCCTGATTGCCGTATTCATACGCCAGCTTTTCGCAGCCTTCTACGGCTTCCATAGATTTCTGCGTAAATTTCGAAATATTCATAGCCACTCCTCCTTACATGCTTGTTTGTTATAGTTCTCCTATAACAAGTATTACTCTATCACAAAAATTAGCACTCGTCAACACCGAGTGCTAATAATTTTGATCTTTTTCTTCAGTACAATTTTTTAGAACATTTCTCTGTCTGTAGTATTCTTGATAATGCCGGAAATATTCAGTAATAACCCCATCAGAAAAGATACTAAATGGTGATTTAGCCTATCTTAAATTGTGATCTGTCAGGGCAGCCTATACGGTCATTATGTTGCAAAAATTAATTTCACCCGTAGGGGATTCTGTGTTGCTACGGTTGCTTTATTGGCTTTGTGGGTCTCGACCGTAGCGGCACCAGCTGTTCTACGGTCGTTCTGCCACTTTCGTGGTTTCCAGCCGTAGCTGTGCCAGCCGCTCTACGGTCACTCTGCCACTTTCGTGGTTTCCAACCGTAACGCTCCCCGCCATACTACGGTTACTTTGATTTTTTTGCCACATCAACCGTATTATCCACTGAACTAAATCACTATTTAATTGGTCATCAAACTCAAAATTGCCTATATTTTCAAATGAAATTTCTACGAAAGAAATGTGCCCCCATTGGACACTTCTATAAGAGGTGTCCAATGGAGGCTCCTGTTAAGATTATTATACACAGACCATTCAAAAAAGCATCCTACATATGGATTCTCTTTTGCAATATTTTTACCCTATTTTTGATGTTCAATAATCCACTGTAGAATATCCTCTGCTCCAATCTTATCTGATGCAAGTGCAAGAATGGTATCACTCAATTCTTTCTGACTATAGGACAACTCATATCCATTCAGTGCCAAAAAAACCAACATCACATGAGCACCAAGCCTTTTGTTGCCATCAATCATTGAATGATTTTTTACCAAACCAAAACAAAGCCTGGCTGCTTTTGCCTGAATACGATCATCTTGCGAGTACCTTATATGCTTCCATATTTTGATTTATTAACCGTTCAGATATGGAAAGCACATCCTCTGTTGCTGCAATCCTTTCTTTTTCAGCCTTGCTGAAATCAATAACAAGATATCTGGGTATATTATTCTTTAATATGACTGCCGTTCCGTGCTCATCAACCACTTTTGTAACTCTGGAAAAATTCTGGTTTGCTTCCGTAATTGAAATCATTGTATTGGTGTCTATTGTCATTCTTCATGCACCTCTCTTTCACATATATTATATGTAAATTCTAGCTAGAATACAACCTATTTTCACAAAACTTCCGTTTCGCATAAACTATCAAGTTTCGTAAAAATCAATCAATCCGCAGATTCCTTCCTGATAAAATGCGTCCTGAAAAAATGTTCCGCATGCTCCTCAAACAGCGGCAGCAGTTCCGCCTCGTCATATTCGACAAATTGATACAGATAAAACGGTGCGTACAGTTCCATCGCAAAGACGCGGGGATTACCCTCGACCATAAGCCCCTGCGACTGCAGCTCGCGGAAAATCTTCTCCTCCGTATCGAGCGGAATGTCCACAAAGAATTTCTTGTAAAGCTCCGCCATATCCGGATTCTTAAATTTCTCGATCAGAAGCAGCCGCCTGAATGCAACGATCCATGGATCCTTCGTCTGATACGCAAACATCGACAGGCACATCTCCCTGACCGCTTCGATTCCGCGTATCTGTGCTGTGATCTGCTCGGCATGTTCCATATAGTTCTGTCTGGAGGATTCGACGATCGAATCAAAGATCTCCTGTTTTCCCTTGAAATGCTTATACAGGGCGCTCGGCCCGATCCCGACCTCATCCGCGATCATCTTCACCGATACCCCGTCAAATCCGTTTGCTGAAAAAAGCATGAGCGCTTCTTCCATAATGCGATCTCTCGTATTTCCTTTTTTGCGTCCCATATGAATCTCCCATCCCTTTCCATTATTGGATATGTATACTATTTTTTCAACTTCACCAGACCAAATATCTTCCAAAACACAAACCACACGAACAGCACAAGCAGCACGACAACAGCAGTCTTCACGCAGACCATCTTTACTGCAGATACCGAGGATGTGATCCTGCACACCGTCTCAAGACGCTTCGGATAATTCACAAGCATCAGCGTGATCGGACTGAAATCGATCACCCACAGAAGCACGGCAAATACTATTGTCGCTACGCATGCCTTCCATGTCGTCATAGAGTTTACATAACTATCAATCTTCTCTCTTATCATTTTAACTCTTCCTTTCTTTTCTTCCATAACATCCTCCGCTATTTTATCTTCCCGGTCTCAATTCCAAATTACTTTCTTTGTTATCTGTTTGCTTTCGCATTCATATTTTACAACGCAAAAGGTGAACGTTTATTCACCAATTGCATTATAGTGAATAAACGTTCACCTTGTCAAGCTTTTTCTACAATCTCGCTTCTCGCTTCTATACTTACCTTATTCAGACGGAAGCCGCTTTCTGACTGCCTTTCCGAGTAAAATTGCAATCGTTATTTTAATCAGATCAAACGGAATAAAGGGAAATACGCACGCTGTCAGCGCATACATGATGGCCGACTGCGTCTGCACGACGAACCAGACGGTTCCGAACAGGTACGCAACCAGAGTGCCCAGCACCATGCCGAGCCACGTGGGGATCGCTCTGCGCTGAACCCGCTCCATGATCACACCGCAAATAATCGTCATAAAGATGAATCCCACCAGATATCCGCCTGTAGGCCCTGCCAGCTTACCGATTCCTCCGGCGAAGCCCGAGAAGACGGGAAGTCCGACCGCGCCGAGAAGCATGTAAACCAGATAACTGATACACGCCTTTTTCGTGCCGAGCAGATACACCGTCAGGTAGATCACCAGATTGGTCAGTGAGATCGGGATCGGCCCGATCGGTACGGACATCGGCCCCAGGATACACATCAATGCCGCCATAATGGCGCAAACCGTCATATTACGTGTCTTATTGTTCATTATTTCCTGCCTCCTGTTATTCTGCATTGGACGCACTCATTCCACACGTCCCGCGATCATCTGTTTTCCGTTTTCTGGTATTCCGGGATCACATCCCTGCCAAGTCCTGCGAGCATTTGTTTATCGCTGCGGATCGTGGCGCACGCCGCCGTCGTCAGCATATTGCCGGTGATCGTCGCCGAGACGCCCGACTGAAAAGCGATCTCGCCGTCATTTGTCAACAGTGCGCGACCTGCGCCAAGCCTGATATTTGCCTCCGGATTGATGTATCTGAAAAACGCGACCGTCCTGAGGATATCCGGCTCCGAGATGCGCTCCAGATCCTCAAGCGGTGTCCCCTTGATCGGCATCAGCGCGTTGAGCGGAATGGAGTCAACTCCCATCTCCGCAAGACTCACTGCCATGTCAAGGCGGTCTTCCCACGTCTCTCCCATGCCGATGATCCCGCCGGAGCAGGCACACATGCCCTCCTCCTTCACCAGCTTCAGTGTTTCCACCTTCTGGTCAAAGGTATGAGTCGTACAGATATTGGGGAAATTTCTTCTGGATGTTTCGATATTATGATGATAGCTGGTCACTCCTGCCTCATGGAGTCGGTGTAACTGCTCTCTGGTGAGAAATCCCATCGAGGCGCACAGATCAATCTTACATTCCCTGTGCATCGTCTCATACGCGTGGATCGCCTTATCAAACTCCTCTCCCGTGAGCGCTCTGCCCGATGTCACGATGGAGAAACGGTCAACACCCTCCGATTCGTTCATCCTGCATGCTTTCACGATCTCTTCTTCCGGCAGAAAGTCATACACCTCACAGTCCGTGTGGTGATGGGCAGACTGTGCACAGTATTTGCAGTCCTCCGGACATCTCCCGCTCCTGCCGTTGATGATGGAACACAGATCCACCTTGTCGCCGATAAAATATTCCCTCAACCGGTCTGCCCCTTTGCACAGTTCCTCCAGATCGCACATCAGGAAAAAGGACAGGTCATCCTCTCTTGTCAGCCGCCTGCCGCCAATGATCTCTTCCGCCAGTTTCATCAAATCCATATGCTTTCTCTCCTGTCACCATATCTTCAGTCCGTTCGGACTTTTGCTTTGTCTTTCTGTTTTGCATTTTGTCTTTCTGTTTTTCCTTACAGCCTTTTTGACTTTACACCTTTTGCCCGCCAATTGTCAACCCGTATGTTATCGTTGGTTTACATTCTTCCTCTCATTT
>CAMGRE010000040.1 GCA_946061355.1 uncultured bacterium
CAGACCAGATCAGCGCTGAGCATGCGATGCGCTTTACACAGGACTATACGGAAAATGATGCACACAGCAGGGAATATCTGCAAGCGTATGGACTGAAGCAGGAGAATAAAAAGACGGCGCAGGAGATAGAGACAAATCTGGAGAAAAAGGCAGAGGTGGAAAAGACCGTTCAGAATGCAGACATCCTGAATATGGCCACAAAGGGCTATCAGGGAACGGTGCGTGCGATCAGCGTGGACGGGAAGATGTACTATGACAACACCCAGCTGACGGAGGACGGCGACGAAGATGCACCGAAGGTTATTGATTCGGAGCAGGCGCGGGATTTTGTGGAAGAGGAGGAAGAGAAGATTCAGCTGGAGGAGGAAAAGATCGTCAACCAGCTGAAGAGGCGCGATGTCTTTCAATACATGAACTCGGATAATCTGATGGAATATATGGATTATGATGAGCATGCCGCAGATTTCATTTTTCAGTTTGATCAGCAGAGAAGAGCGGAAAGAGAGCGGGGCGCTGCAGGCGGGATTTCCCAGGAGGGTGAGGTCAATAGGAATCATATGAAGAACCAGGGGCTGACAGATGATGTCGCATTTGAGGGCAATCTGGATGATCTGGCTTCACAGGGCTTCCTAGGGGGATCGCTAGGGATATTGAAATTTCTTTTCGGTATGGGGCGGGATCTCGGATTTTCCTTTGCCGGAGTTTCCGGTATCATGCAGGCGCTCGAAGGGGCAAAAGAGGGAAATAAGGACGAAATAGCAGACGGAGCAGTCAATGCTGCCGGAAATATGACATGGACAGCGTCATTAGCGCTGGGCACGTTTTTGTTCGATGCGATGAAGAACGCCGGACTTGGGTATCAGGAACAGGCCTTAAAGACGTTTAAGCTTATGGGATTTGATATTCTCGGAGGAACCAATATTTCTGTGATGAGCGGTGCAGCAGCAGCATTCACCATGCTGCGTGGAGCCTATGGGCTCGGCAGTAATTTGGGCGATGCACAGCGGCTGGAGAATTATGGGGATTTCGTCAAACAAAAGGGGTTGAACCGGTTCGGAAGAGTGATAGAAAACGCAGAGACAGAGAGCAGGGTTCAGGCTTTGGGTTCGGCAGTTGATATCGGTAGTGGTGCAGTTACTGCGGCACTTTTGTTTACGGGCGTGGGTGGACTTGCATTTACTGCAGCCAATGTGGCGATCAGCCAGCTCATCAAGGGGATCGGCGGAGGGCTGATCCGGCGTGGAACTAAGAAAAGTATCCTGGAATCTCCGTCCGTGCTCGGTGGTCTGAATTATGACAAAAATATAATCAGTGAAGAACACTTTAACCAATTGTTTGCCTATGTAACCGGTATGAATGAACCGGATACGCTGGCAGATACCCTGAAGGTGGTAGACGGAATTGATCTTCACCGGGGAATGCGCAGATCCATGCTCAAACCCGATCTGGAGATCGATCGTGCCATGTCACAGCTGGGCTTTGACGATCCGAACAAGTATGGCAATATCACGTTGAAAAAACTTCATACCAGAATGGGCATGACGGATGACTGGCGCAAGACGCTGCGAAATGCCATAGAGATCAAAGGTCTTGATTATAATACGAACTGGACAAAGTTTGTCAAGGGAATCACAGGAAATGCCAATTATTACAAAAAGAATGCAAGACTGACAAGAGCGGAAATGGCAGAGCGCAGGAGAGCAGAGATGGCAGCCGGAGCCGGGGCATAGTGAGTATTTGACAATGCGTATTGATTATGCTACGCTTAAAAAAGTCTGAAATTTTGAAATAAGGAAGCGAAGAGAATGAAGAACAAGGGAAAATATTATATCACTACGGCGATCGCCTATACATCCGGCAAGCCGCATATCGGCAACAGTTATGAGATCGTGCTGGCTGACAGCATTGCCCGTTTTAAGAGGAAGGACGGGTATGATGTCTTTTTCCAGACGGGAACGGATGAGCACGGACAGAAGATCGAGCTGAAAGCGGAGGAAGCGGGTATCACGCCGAAGGAGTTTGTGGATAACGTGGCGGGTACGATCAGGGGATTATGGGATCTGATGGACACTTCCTATGATAAGTTTATCCGTACCACAGATGATTATCATGAGAAACAGGTGCAGAAGATCTTCAAGCGTCTCTATGATCAGGGCGATATCTATAAGGGCGCTTATGAGGGAATGTACTGTACGCCCTGCGAGTCTTTCTGGACGGAATCCCAGCTGGTGGACGGCAAATGTCCCGACTGCGGCAGGGAGGTAAAGCCTGCCAAGGAGGAAGCGTACTTCTTCCGCATGAGCAAATATGCGGATAAGCTGATCGAGCATATCAACACGCATCCGGAATTTATCCAGCCGGTGTCCCGCAAAAACGAGATGATGAACAACTTCCTCCTGCCGGGATTGCAGGATCTGTGCGTGTCCAGAACGTCATTTAAATGGGGAATTCCCGTAACGTTTGACGAGAAGCATGTGGTCTATGTATGGCTGGATGCTTTGACCAACTATATCACAGGCATCGGCTATGACTGTGACGGCAACAGTTCGGAGCAGTATAAGAAATACTGGCCCGCAGATCTGCATCTGATCGGAAAGGATATCATCCGTTTCCATACGATCTACTGGCCGATCTTCCTGATGGCGTTAGGTGAGCCGTTGCCGAAGCAGGTGTTCGGACATCCCTGGTTGCTGCAGGGCGACGGCAAGATGAGCAAGTCTAAGGGCAATGTGATCTATGCTGATGATCTGGTGAAATTTTTCGGCGTGGATGCGGTGCGGTATTTTGTGCTGCATGAGATGCCTTTTGAAAATGATGGCGTGATCTCCTGGGAGCTGATGGTGGAGCGTATGAACTCCGATCTTGCCAACACACTTGGAAATCTTGTCAACAGAACCATTTCCATGAGCAATAAGTATTTTGACGGAATTGTTTCTGACAAGGGTGTCACTGCCGAAGTGGACGCTGATCTGAAAGCCGTTGTGACAGGTACGTATGACAAGGTAGAAAGTAAGATGGACGAACTCCGCGTGGCAGATGCGCTTACGGAAATCTTTACTTTATTTAAACGTTGTAACAAGTATATCGATGAGACGGAGCCTTGGGTGCTTGCCAAGGACGAGGCAAAGAAAGACAGACTTGCCACCGTACTCTACAATCTGGTGGAGAGCATCGTGATCGGGGCATCCCTGCTTGAGCCCTTTATGCCCAAGACGGCGGAAAAGATTGTGGCTCAGCTGAATACTTCACTGAGAGAGTTTGACACATTGAAGGAGTTTGGCGGATATGCGTCAGGTACCCGTGTGACGGATAAGCCCGAGATCCTGTTTGCAAGGCTGGATGTGAAGGAAGTCGTTGAGAAAGCGGAGGCAATGTTTGCTGAGAGAAGGGCGGCAGCCGAGGTTTCGGAGCCAAAGCAGGACGAGAATGTCATCGATATTGAGGCAAAGCCGGAGATTACATTCGATGACTTTGATAAAATGCAGTTCCAGGTAGGCGAGATCATTGCCTGCGAGGAAGTGCCAAAATCAAAGAAGCTTCTGTGCAGCCAGGTGAAGATCGGCAGCCAGGTAAAACAGATCGTGTCCGGCATCAAACAGCATTATTCCGCCAAAGAGATGGTGGGCAAGAAGGTGATGGTTCTCGTGAATCTGAAACCGGCCAAGCTTGCAGGAGTCCTTTCTGAAGGTATGCTTCTGTGTGCGGAGGATGCGGACGGCAATCTGGCGCTGCTCACACCCGAGAAAGATATGCCTGCAGGAGCAGAGATCTGTTGATCGGTTTTTGAACTAAAAAGGGAATTCCTGGAGAGATCCGGGGATTCCTTTTCGTGATTATGGGGTATAATATCGACAGATATTATACCGCGCGAATGCGCATCCGCCGGAGGCAACATGTGCGGAGCACATGGTACACTATTTGCGCAAGTACTGCGATAAAGGAGGAATCTACAGTGAAAATCTTATTTTATTCCACAAAACCTTATGACAAAGTATGGTTTGAGCCTATGGGAAAGGATTTTGGCTTTGACGTGCATTTTGTGGAAATGCCTTGTAACGACGAAACCATCGCTCTGGCCAAGGGTTATGATGCAATCTGCACATTTGTCAATGACTATATTGATGCAGCCATGATCAGCCGTCTGCACAGGATGAAAGTGAAAGGGATCCTGCTCCGCTGCGCCGGTTTCAATCAGGTCGATCTGAAGGCGGCAAAAGGGAAGATCACGGTACTCCGTGTTCCCAGCTATTCACCGGAAGCGGTGGCAGAGTATGCCATGGCGCTGCTGCTCACGGTAAACCGATATACGCACAGAGCATATACCCGGACAAGGGATTTCAATATGAACATCAACGGCTTTATGGGAACGGATCTTCACACAAAGACGGCAGGCGTGGTCGGAACGGGCAAGATCGGGCAGGCGATGATCCGTATTCTCAAGGGTTTTGGAATGCATATTCTTGCGTATGATCCCTATCCGAATCCGTCGCTTGACGTGGAATATGTATCTATCGAGGAACTCATGCGCCGGTCGGATGTGATCTCGCTTCACTGCCCGCTGACTGAGGAGACAAAATATATCATCAACCAAAAGACAATTGATCTTATGAAGGATGGTGTGTATCTGATTAACACTTCACGCGGTCAGCTGATCGATACGGAGAGTCTGATCCAGGCATTACTGGCAAAGAAATTTGCCGGAGTAGGTCTGGATGTGTACGAGGAAGAAGAGGGTGTCTTCTATGAGGACAGGTCGAATGATATCGACATTATAAAAGATGAAAACCTAGTGCGGCTCACGGCGTTTCCGAATGTACTGATCACTTCCCATATGGGATTCTTCACCAAGGAGGCTACCAGGGAGATCGCAAGGGTCACACTGGAAAATGCGTATGCGCTTGAGAACGGCAAACCACTGGTGAATGAGGTCGTATGGGATCGGGGCTGAGGCTTGTATTCCGACATGAAATCTTATATAATGAGCGCAAAAGAAAAACAAGCGGCTGCGAAGCAGACATTTGTTTTTCTTGCGCCATTAACGAGCAAACCGCCTGCGAAGCAGGCAAGTGAGTGCGTTAGCACGAGTTTGCGAGTGATGAGTTCGGAGATGATGGAATGAAGCAGAGCTGGCAGGTCAGGGAAGCATATCGGGAGGAATGGCAGGAAGCCATGGCATTGGCATGGAGAACATTCCTGAAATTTGAGGCACAGGATTACGGAGAAGAAGGGACACAGAGTTTTCATGAGTTTGTGACAGATTCCTCTTTGTACCGAATGTTTCTTGCCGGAAGTTACGAACTGATCGTGGCAGTTGAGGATGATCATATGATAGGAATGATCACAGTGCGAAATGAAAGCCATATCTCCTTATTATTTGTGGATGAGAAGTATCAGATGCAGGGCGTAGGGCGCTCTCTGATAGAGTATCTGCGCAATTATCTGTTGAGCGAAGTGGGAGTGTCAAAGGTAACGGTAAATGCCTCTCCTTATGGTCTGGAATTTTATCATAGGCTTGGATTCCGCGATCTTGGAGCAGAGCAGGTTGATGATGGGATTCGTTATACACCGATGGAATTTGTACTGTAGAGAAAGGGGTAGGAACCTATTATGTGGGCAATGGATTATATCAGCAGCAGAGACATCTGCTATCTAATATGTGATATCCTGAGTCTTATGGACAAAAGACCGATCGAACACGGAATGCGTGTAGCATATATGCTGATGAAGCTTTTGCAGAATAAGAAGAATTATGAGGAATATGAAATTGCAGAGTTTGTATTTCTTGCAATGATTCATGATATCGGTGCATATGTGACAGGCGGGATCGGTGACACCCCTGAATATGAGAATGAAGATTCACTGGAGCATGGAATTTACGGCGCATTGTTTGTAAAGACGAATTCTCCCTTTGGGCAGAGAGCGGAGGCACTTCTCTATCATCATATGCGCTATTCGCGGATCAACTGCATGAATTATCAGTATGACACGATTTCCATGTATTTAAGCCTTCTGGAAGATGTGGACGCATTGTACATGAAAGATGGCGAGGCGTTTGATTATCGTGTGTTTGAAAGAGAAACCGGAACAAAATATTTTCCGGAGGCGGTAATGTTCCTCTTAAAAAGCATCCGCCGTGACAATCTTTTTGAACAGATTTCCAATGGAAATTTTAAAAAAGAACTGTATGATTTTATGGATTATGCCCTTTTCACAAACGAGGAAAAAGAGGCTTATATCAGATTTGCGGTTCATTGTATGGGGCTGCGGGAAAAACACAGGGCGGCTGAAGCGATCATGTGCGCCTGTGTGTCGGAGGAGATCGGGGATGCGGTCGGGCTCGGTATCAGGGACAGGGAAAAACTGTTTTACAGTGCACTGCTCCATGATATGGGGATGCTGGCAGTGGACAGAGCGATAGCGGAGCTGCCGAGAGGTCTGGAACCGGAAGAGAAGAAGCAGATCATGGGACATGTTCTGGTTCAGGATAAGATATTGCGCAAATGGTTCTGTGAGCCGGACGTTCCGGATATTGTGCGGGCTCACCATGAGCGCCTGGACGGAAGTGGTTATCCTGCCGGCAAAAGAGGAAACAACATGACCATGCTGCAGAAAATCCTTCAGGTGGCGGATATGTTCACGGCCATGAGCAACAAGCGTCCGTACCGTCCGGCAAGAAAGAAAGAGGAGATCTTTGCAATTCTGGAAGAAGAGATCGGGCGGGACAGGATAGATGATTATGTTGTGGCTGTGCTCAAAGGGAAATTTGACACGATAGAGCGCAAACTGCGCGTGGAGACAAAGAATTACCTGGAGATGCAGCTCAGAATGGGAAATATGTATAAGTTACTTTTGGAAAAACGATTGGGGGAAAAGGTATGAATCGTTTCTTTGACATGGACAGCCCGATCATGCGTTTTTTAAATCGGGTTGCAGATCTTGTGTGGCTGAATGTTCTTACGATCATCTGCTGTATTCCCGTGATCACGGCGGGAGCATCGCTGACGGCGCTGCATTATGTGGCGCTTCGGATGACACGGAATGAGGAAGGCTACATTACGAAAGATTTTTTCAAATCTTTCAAGGAGAATTTTCTGCAGGCGACGGTGATCTGGATAGTGATGCTTGTGCTTGCGGCAGGGCTTGGTGCGGACTTTTATATTATGGCTTTTTCGTCGGTAGAGATGGGATCCGTGATACAGGTGCTTGTCTTTGCGGCAGCATTTCTTTTGCTGTTCGGAGGGATCTATGTCTTTCCTTTTCAGGCAAGATTTGCAAATACGATCCGCAATACTGTCAAAAATGCCTATATCACCAGCGTCATGAATTTCCCGAAGACGATGCTGATCCTGGTCATGTACGCCGTATTTCTGACCGCATACTGCCTGTTTTTCCTGTATCTGGTGCCGCTGATCCTTTTCTGCGGACTCTCCTTGCCGGTGTTCCTTGCCTGCACTTTTTACACCTCTATTTTCAAAAAGCTGGAGGAGCAGATTAGTCAATCTGTATAGAAAACCCGGAAAAGTTTGTGAAATGATGGCATGGTGCAATTCCGAAAGATTGGCTATACTTGATACATGAGGTCGGTTGACCGGTAGTGTAAATGTAAAATTAAAGTAGATTAACAGGAGGAAAGAAAAGTGGCAAGCTTATCATTAAAGAACATTTGCAAAGTGTATCCTAACGGGTTTGAAGCGGTAAAAGATTTTAATCTGGAGATTGCAGACAAGGAGTTCATCATCTTTGTAGGTCCTTCAGGATGTGGTAAATCAACGACACTGCGTATGATCGCAGGACTTGAGGATATCTCTTCAGGTGAACTTAAGATCGGTGATAAGGTAGTGAACGATGTTGAGCCTAAGGACAGAGACATCGCAATGGTATTCCAGAACTACGCATTGTATCCTCATATGACTGTATATGACAACATGGCATTCGGACTGAAGCTTCGTAAGGTTCCGAAGGATGAGATCGACAGGATGGTAAGAGAGGCAGCTAAGAGCCTGGAGCTTGAGAAACTGCTTGACCGTAAGCCGAAGGCTCTGTCCGGTGGTCAGAGACAGCGTGTGGCAATGGGTCGTGCGATCGTTCGTAATCCCAAGGTATTCCTGATGGATGAGCCTCTTTCCAATCTGGATGCAAAACTTCGTGTTCAGATGCGTATTGAGATCGCAAAGCTTCACCAGAGACTGGGCACCACCATCATCTATGTAACACATGACCAGACAGAGGCTATGACGCTTGGTACAAGAATCGTAGTTATGAAGGACGGTGTGATCCAGCAGGTAGATACCCCTCAGAATCTGTATGAGAAGCCGCAGAATCTGTTTGTTGCAGGATTTATGGGATCTCCTCAGATGAACTTCCTGGATGCGGATGTTGAGATCCGTGGAGAGGATGCATATCTGAATACGGCAGGCATCAGAATCCAGCTTCCTCCTGCAAAGGCTAAGAAACTGGTTGAGGGCGGTTATGACGGAAAGAAAGTCACAATGGGTATCCGTCCTGAGGATGTATATGACTCTCAGGTATTCGTTGAGAATTCTACATGTGCTTTTGAGGCAACAATCAAGGTATACGAGTTGTTAGGTGCAGAAGTTTATCTCTACTTCGATCTTGGCGGACATCCGCTTACAGCGAGAGTGGATCCTCGTACCAATGCAAGAACGGGAAGCAAAGTGAAATTTGCGTTTGATGTAGAGAAGATTCACGTATTTGACAAAGAGACCGAGAAGGTTATCACAAACTAATCAGAAATTCAAACAGATCAAAAGCTGTCGCTTAAATGCGGCAGCTTTTTTTCTAAAATAATTGTAAAGTATTATACATTCGCATTAAAATGTAGTAAAATTAGAGTCATGTACAATATATTGAATATGTAACCGGGCGTGTATTTTTCATATACTTTGTTTTGAAAAAAGAAATGGATAAGCAGTGCGGTAAAAAGGAGCGAAATATATCTTGATAACGGGAATGTGGAAAAAGCTCTTGGATAAGATCTCCGGTAAAGCGAAGAAAGACAGGGGATCTGTGGAAGAAAAACTGAAGGAATTAAAAGAAAATGGTGTGGCGGAAACCATCGTAAAAAAGAGAAATCTGATCAAAGTGGTTTTTGCCGTACTTTTTGTGATCAGTCTGGTCAATATGCCGCTTGTAAAGGTTAATTATGATCTGACGGAGTATCTTCCGGACAACGCGGAGTCAAAGCAGTCGATCGACCTGATGGAACAGGAATTCGGCTATCCGGGAACGGCGCGTGTCATGATCAAGGATGTGTCGGTTTATGAAGCTTATATGTATAAGCAGATGATCGAAAACATTGACAGCGTGGATATGGTCACATGGATGACTGAAGATGTGTTTATGTCCGAGGATTTTATTGATCTCGATTCCCAGAAGGATTATTACCGGGACGGATGCGCGGTGATGGATATTACCTTTGTGGAGGGCGATACGGCAGACAGCACCAAGGAGGGAATCGATCAGATCAAAGATCTCCTCGGGGAAAAAGGCCGGTACGCAGGTCCCGCCATCGAGACAAAATCCCTGGAAGATACCGTGGGCAGGGAAATGATCATGATCATGGCTGTGGCTGTGGTAATGATATTTATCATCCTGTGTCTTACCACGACCTCATGGTTTGAGCCGGTGCTGTTTCTGTCCGTGATGGGCATCGCCATTGTGCTCAATCAGGGAAGTAATATTTTCCTCGGCACGATTTCCTTCCTGAGCTCCAGCGTTTCAAGCGTGCTGCAGCTCGCGACTTCCATGGATTATTCGGTGTTCCTGCTTCACACCTTTGTACATAAATCGGAAGAGATCGAGGATAAGGAAAAGGCGATGATCGCGGCGCTCAAGGAGTCCGCACTGCCGATCCTCTCCAGTGCCATGACGACTTTCGTGGGCTTTATCGCCATGACTTCCATGAAATACCGAATCGGCGGAGATATGGGTATCGTGCTTGGAAAAAGTATTCTGTGCAGCGTCGCGACAGTTATGTTTCTGATGCCGTCGCTGATCCTTCTGTCCGGAGATCTCATCGAGAAGACACGGCACAGAAATATCATGCCGGGCTTTAAAAAGGTGTCTGTCGGTGTGTACAAGATGCGTTATGCCGTGATCGCCTTTATGCTGATCATTGTAGCGCCGGCGTTCGTGGCGCAGGGCATGAACAGTTTCACCTACGGAAACAGTGCGCTCGGCAAGAGTAAGGGAACGCAGGTGTATGAGGATACGCTGGAGATAGAGGAACTGTTCGGCAGAAGCAATCTGTATCTGGTGATCGTTCCGAACGGATCACCCATCAAGGAACGCGATATGTGCGATGAACTCGAAGACCTGTATTATGTCAAGAGC
Organism: uncultured bacterium; assembly: GCA_946061355.1. Classification (GTDB taxonomy): domain Bacteria; phylum Bacillota; class Clostridia; order Lachnospirales; family Lachnospiraceae; genus VSOB01. The sequence continues at coordinate 10,354 of CAMGRE010000040.1, forward strand.
GTGACGGGGATCGCCAATGTGCTTCCTGTCGGCATCCCTGAGGAGATCGTGCCCGAGAGTATCACGGGACAGCTCAGGTCGGACGATTATGCAAGAATTCTTCTGTATACAAGGACGGAGACAGAGAGCGATCTGGCTTTCCGTACCTCGGATGAGATGAGGAGTATCGTGGAGAAATATTATCCTGACGGGAAACTGGTGGGCAATACACCGTCAACGCAGGATATCAAAGGAATTATCCGCAAGGATTACACGCTTGCCAATTATCTGTCACTGCTTGGCGTGGCGGTCGTAGTCGGGTTTACGTTCCACTCGGTGCTGCTGCCGATCCTGGTGCTGATCCCGATCAACCTTGCGATCTTTATGAATATGGCAATGCCTTATCTGCAGAATGAAACCTTTATGTATATTGCGCTGATCATCATTTCTTGTGTACAGCTCGGTGCAACCGTTGATTACTCGATTCTGATGACGAACAATTATATCGCAAACAGGGAGGGCGGACTGGAGAAAAAGCAGGCGGCGATCCATGCGCTGCAGCAGAGTATCCCTTCCATCATAACCTCCGGCGGAATCCTCACAGTAGCTGGTTATGGAATTCATTTCATCTCATCGGTCCAGGGTATCTCTTCCATCGGTCATATGATCGGAAGAGGCGGCTTTATCAGTATGTGTATGGTAATCGCAGGTGTACCTGCACTCTTAACTGTATTTGATACCTACATATTTAAGGAAAAGGCAATCATCATGGCATGGCGGTCGCGCCGGATCGAGAAGATCAAAGAGCGAATCAGCAGGCTAAAGGCTGCCGGCAAACCGACCTGGAAGCACGCCCGGAAGCTCAGGAAAAAGAACGAGAAACTTAAAAAACGGCGGAAGTTCAGAATCAGTATCAGACCGGCAAAGGAGAAGCCGGGACATATCAAAAAGGTTATCAGAAGGAAAAAGAAAACAGGAAAGGATGTGAACCAGCATGTTAAGAATCAGAAATAGAAAAAGACTTGCCCGTATCGGTGCGCTGTCCATGGCAGCGGTCGTAGCATCCGGCACTGTGGCAATGGACGTCCGGGCGGAAGCCCCTAAAGTAAAAGTGGATGAGTCCGTGTATGTGAATCTGGATTATTATGGCAAGGTTCAGGAGGTCAATGTCGTAAAGGGCTGTATGCTGAACGGTAATACGACGGTCATTGACTATGGTAATTATAAAGAAGTGGTCAATATGAGTAACAGTGCACAGCCGGTCGTGGGAAACGGCAAGGTGACCTGGGATCTGACAGGACAGGAAGGTGAACGCTTCTATTTTGAAGGCAAGACAGATGCGCTGACACAGGAACTGCCCTGGAATATTGATGTGACATACCGTCTGAACGGAAAAGAATGCGGTGGAGATGAACTCGCGGGCGCGAGTGGTATGGTTACGATGCTGGTGGATGTGGAACCGAATGAGAAGGCTCCGGAATACTACAGGAATAATATGATCCTGTCCGTCATGACGATGGTTGATATGGATAAGGATACCTATTCGCTGGAGGCACCGGGATCCCAGCTGCAGACTATCGGAACCAAAAAAGCGGTTGTCTTTATGGCAATGCCGGGCGAGGACGGAACCTTCCGCATTGATATCGGCACGAACAGTTTCGAGAGTATCGGGTTGATCTTCATGATGGTGCCGGCAACGCTTTCCTCTCTTGATCGTATCAGTGATATCAGGGAGGTCAAGGATAAGGTCAGAGACTCCGTTGATGCCATGAGCGACAGCGCGGATGTGATCCTCGATAATCTGGTGGATATGAAGAGCGCACTGGAAGAAACAAAGAATGGTGTGCAGGCTGCAAAGGAGGCAAAAGCAACTTATGACGGCGGCAGGGATCAGGCGAAAGCCGATGCAGACGCTGCGATCGCTTCCCTGGACGGTATCCAGAACAGTCTGATCATGCTTTCCGGGCAGACAGCCGTGGAGAAAGGAGACTTCGCGGATGCCATGCAGCAGCTTGAGGTGATCAGACAGAGTATCTATGAGATGGATGATTATCTGGAAGACATGGAGGATGCTGCGAAGGATCTGGAGGATTCCATGAAGGATCTCCGCCGCGAGATTAAGAACGGGCAGGGAGATACGGAGGAGAAGATTGAGGATCTGATCAGATATATCTATGACGGTCTGGGATCGAGTTCAACGCCGGGCGATCTTTATATTGCTCAGGAGGTCGGTGTGTTCGCTTCCTTTGCGGGAGCTGTGATGAAGAAGACTGCCCCCATGATCGAGGACAGTGAGGCGCTCGTTCATGAGATTGAGAATATTACCTGCAAGGCGAGAGAGGTGCTCAATGAGAGTTATGCGCTTGGCGGCCATATGACGAATGAGTACAAGGATCATGTGCTGGAACTCCTTGACATGACGCAGGCATTCATGGACAGCACGAATGCATCGGTGGCTGCGACACAGCAGGCCCTGCGCAGTATGCGCTCCCTGATGGATGCTACGGAGAAGAGTATGGATACCGCCATTGCCTCCAGTCTGGACGGTATGATCGGTATCATTGACAGTGGGATCGGCATCTCCGGCGGAAGCGAGACCTTCCGTGATGCCAAGAACGTAATGCATGATGCGGTTTCCGATGAACTGGATGAGATTGAGGATGAGACGAATATCCTGAATATCGATACAGAACAGGAATTCCCGTCCTTTACCTCGGGCAAAAACGATACGCCGGAGAGTATACAGGTCATCATGCGTACAGAAGAGATCAGCATAGATGATGACGATGACAACACGGTTGATATCGAACAGGAACCCGTTGACATCGGACTTTGGGGAAGGATCAAGGCAATCTTTGCGAAACTGTTCGGGTGGTTGTTCAAATAAGCACATAATGAAAGGGAACGGGCTTGCGCCTGTTCCCTTTTTTGCTGTCAATTCTGAGATAACCCCCATAAAAGGGAGGATGCCAGGTAATTTGTATTACCTGGCATTTATTATGAAAAAGCTATTTAAAAGTAATGTTAAATCCTTGTACTCTTTTGTTGTTTATGAGTTTAGTATAAGGGATGAATTTGACAAAAGAATGTTATGTAAATTAAGTTTCGGTGAATGAAATGTTAATAAAATATGAACACAAAACGAGACAGGTCCCACGTGGAGATCTGCCTCGTCTTATGCTTGGAATACGTATTTTACATGGTTTCCGGCTCCGGATAGGTCTCTCCGAAGGTCTCTGCAGTCATACTGCGGATGCGCTGCACTTCAACCGGTCTGTCGGAATAATCCGTTCTGCATTCGGCAATCTTGTTCACCACGTCCATACCTTCGATCACTTTGCCGAAAGCGGCATAAGCACCATCAAGATGAGGGCTTGTCTTATGCATGATAAAGAACTGGCTTCCGGCGGAATCCGGATGCATGGCTCTTGCCATGGACAACACGCCTTCCGTGTGCTTCAGATCATTTGGAAAGCCGTTTTGGGAAAATTCTCCCTTGATCTGGTAGCCGGGGCCGCCCATTCCGCTTCCTTCAGGACAGCCGCCCTGAATCATGAAGCCTTTAATGACGCGGTGGAAAATCAGTCCGTCATAAAATTTTTTCTGTACAAGGCTCAGGAAATTGTTCACTGTGTTGGGAGCAATCTCGGGATAAAGCTCGGCTTTGATGAGATCGCCGTTTTCCATTTCGATTGTGATAATAGGATTTTGCATATCTTTTCTTCCCTTTCTGGATAAATTGACTTACTATAATATA
>CAMGRE010000041.1 GCA_946061355.1 uncultured bacterium
GAGAGGACGGAGGACTGCAGGAGGCGATTGACGAGCTGGCCAAGACGCCGAGCGATTCTGTTGTGCAGGGACTGGTGGTACAGAGAGCTACAGCTTTCCTGGAGAATGCACAGGCCGTGTACAATGGGATTTCCGATTATCAGGATAATCTGAATCTGCAGGTTAAAAGTCAGGTTGATAAGATCAACGAATACGGTAAGAAGATCCATGATCTCAACATCCAGATCCTTAAAGTGGAGTCCGGCGGTATTGAGAGCGCAAATGACCTGCGCGACACCAGAAATCTGCTGCTGGATGAACTCAGTGAGATGGCGAAGATTTCCTATAAAGAGGATGTCTACGGGAATGTACTGGTGCAGCTGGAGGGACATGATTTCGTAGGCCGCGATCTCGTGTATGAGATCGGCCTTGATCAGGATAATACGACCGGTTTCTACACACCGTTCTGGACGGTGGATGCCAGTTATACGGTCAATTCCGAAGGGAAAAAGGAATATGACATTGAGGGCGCTGAGGTGTTCAACCTTACGCAGACTGTTTCTTCGGATCTGAATACGGACATCGGGGGACTCAAGGCGCTCCTCCTTGCAAGGGGAGATCACAGGGCGGATTACACAGATCTCCAGAATAAGGATCAATATAATAAGGATATCTCACAGTCCATTCTCATGAATGTACAGGCGGAATTTGATCAGCTGATCCATCAGGTGACGACCGGGATCAACAAGGTACTGGTGAATGCGGCTGATACACAGACCGGTTATCTCTGTGAGCAGGTGGAAGTGGACGGACAGCTGGTATACCGTCCGATCCAGCTTTTCCAGAAAAGAGCAACGGATGGATTCTCTTATGAGAAAGACAACGACGGCAATATAACCGGAGTAATCTACAATGAGGAGGATCCGGAGAATAAGGAAACGCTGTATACCACGAGCAATCTGATCATCAATCCGGCACTTCTCAAGGAACCGACGCTCCTCGGCATGGTCAAGCCGGACGGAAGTGAGGATTACCAGACGGCGGCAGCTCTGCTGCAGACATTCAAGGACGAGGGATTGACCTTAAATCCCAATCTGACCACGAAACATAACTATGCGGATTACTATTCGGATCTGGTGGGTCAGATATCGAACTCCGGATCGGTATTCAAGAAGATCTCCGAGAGTCAGGCTGACACTGTGGAAGCGACCAGCGCTGCGAGAGAACAGATCGTCGGGGTATCCTCCGATGAAGAATTGAACAATATGATCCGTTTTCAGAATGCTTACAACGCTTCCAGCCGGTATATCAATGTGATTAACGAGATGCTGGAGCATCTGCTGAATTCACTTGCATAAGTGAGAAAGAGGTGAAGGTATGCCTTCAACATTTTTTGGATTAAACACAGCATATCTGGGACTGACGGCGGCAAATGCCTCCCTGAATACGACCAGCAATAATATCTCTAATGTGGATACGGAAGGGTACAGCAGGCAGCATACCGTGCAGCAGGCGGCGGAAGCTATCCGTATGTTCACGACCTACGGATGTGCCGGAGCCGGTGTGGAGACTCTGGCGATCGAGCGCTACCGCGATGAGTTTTATGATGTGAAATACTGGAACAACAATGCGAACAGCGGCGAGTATTCTGTAAAGAAATATTATATGACCCAGGTTGAGAATTATTTCCGTGATGACGAGACCATGGAAGGTTTCAATACGATATTCAACGAGATGTATGATGCACTTGCGGAGATCAAGAAGCAGGCGGGTACCAACGAGACGCGCACGGCGTTTGTGGGCAGCGCGGGAAATCTGACAGAGTATTTCAATGTGATGGCGGGAAATCTCCAGAAGCTGCAGCAGGATGTCAATGCGGAGATCAAGGTCAATGTCGAGCAGATCAATTCCTATGCACAGGAGATCGCCACCCTGAATAAACAGATCAACGTGATCGAAGTGTCCGGCGGCACAGCGAATGAATTGAGGGATCAGAGAGCGTTGATCGTTGATAAGCTCTCCGAAATTGTGGATGTGGAGACGGAGGAACAGGATATTGTCGATCTCAATAATCCCGACCATAAGACGGGGACGACAAGGTTTATCGTCAAGATCGCGGGGAAACAGACACTTGTGGATGATTCCGGTTACAATCAGCTGGAATGCGTTGCAAGGAAATCTTATGAAAAAGTGAATCAGTCAGATGTTGACGGTCTGTATGATATCAGATGGACGAACGGTAATCGCTTCAGCCTGACAAACGGCAGTATGAAGGGAAAACTCGCCGGACTGGTACAGATGCGGGATGGCAACAACGGGGAATATTTCCACGGAACGGTTTCGGGAACCGGCAAGACGTTGATTGACGGAGAAGAATTCAACACGGTTACCGTGAAAGTGTCTGCAGATTATCTCAAGGATCTCAGTAAATGTACCCTGCCGGAAAATGGCGGTGTGATCAGACTTGGAAGTAAGGACGTCTGTTTTGACAGTTGGACAATGAATGCAGACTATGATGCAGACAGCGATTCCTACTCTTATTCTTATACTTTTGTGGTCAGCAATGATTCGGATAAGAACGAAAGTATTTATTTGGGAGGGCTGAGAGACGCGGATGCGATGATCGGGTCGCGCATCGAGTATCAGGGAATCCCGTATTATATGGAGCAGATGAATGAGTGGTGCAGAAGTTATGCACAGGCTTTTAACAATATTATCGCTCAGGACGGCGCCATTGATTTCTACGGGGATCCCGCACAGTATTTCTTCATGGCGGATAAGGCTGACGGAAAACAGTGGACTTTCGCCTACGATAAGACGGCAGCTGAAGCGGTCAAAAACAAGGAAAGCTACACGGTTTCCACGTCTGATGACAGTTACTACTGGCTGACAGCAATGAACTTTAACATCAATGACAATATCCGCAAAGATCCTTATCTGATCTCCACGCAGACAGGCAATGTGGATGAGGAGAGCAAGTACAATGTCGTGGATGATCTGATCGATCTGAAGACATCCAAAACCAGGATGTCCTTCAGGGGAAGTTCATCCGGGGAATTCCTACAGTGTATTTTGTCAGACATTGCATTGAACGCGCAGCGCGCAAATAATTTTACCGCAAATTTTGAAAATATCGGGAAATCCATTGAGACACAGCGTATGTCGATCTCAGGTGTGGACAATGATGAGGAAGCAGTCAATCTGGTGAAATATCAGAACGCTTATAATCTTGCGTCCAAGATGATCCAGGTGCTGACGGAGGTCTATGACAGACTGATCCTTGAGACAGGCGTATAAGATGGCGGATGACCGGGAGGAACATCTATGAGTATGAGAATAACAAATAAGATCATGCAGAACAATTCGCTGACGAACATCAATAACAACAAGGTGCAGCAGGATAAACTGAGCACGCAGATGGAGACGGGCAAGAAGATCACCAGACCGTCTGATGATCCGGTCATCGCGATCCGTGCTCTGAGACTTCGCAGCACGCTCTCCGAAGTGACACAGTACTGCGACAAAAATATTGAGGATGCGGACAGTTGGCTGTCTGTGACGGAGGATTCCCTGGTCAGTGTCACGGATGCGATCGAAGATATGATCGAACAGTGTAATACCGGTTCCAACAAGGATCTGGAGACGGCCAACAGAAAGACGATCCTTGATAACCTCAAGGCGCTGCGGGATTCCGTGTACAGCACGGGGGATGCGGATTATGCGGGACGCGGACTGTTCACCGGCTACCGCACGGGTACGAAACTCAGATTCCAGGAGGATACGACACAGCAGTATACGATCACCGAATCGATAACGAAATCAGTGATTGATGATATCACCTATGTGAACACGCAAAAAATAGAAGACATCAATGAGGGAAATTATAATGCCACGGGAACAACAATCCCGAAGGAGGCGGATATCTATCAGGAGACGGTGCACAGACTGAGATTGTCTTATGATAAGCTGGATGATACTTACGCTACGGGGAAGGAGCCGGAGATCTCGTATTATGATGCAGCCGGAAATCTGCAGACGGTCAAGGCAAATGTTGTGTCAAAGTATGATACCACAAAAGATCCCTATCTCTATGCACAGGATCCGGATCCGGCAAATACGGGTGTTGTTTTTATCCCGGAGACAGGGGAACTGATCCTGTCGGATACTATGTATCAGACATTGACATCCACCAAGGACGATCCGTCAACCCAGAATGTGGATGAAGGGGCAATCTCCATCACCTATAGCAAGACAGACTGGCGACAGAACGATCTGAGACCGGAGCACTATTTCAAGTGTGAATCAAAAGGAGTCGTTTATAACGAAGACGGCAATGTGGACGGTATGAACGGAGACCAGGTCATAGAGTATGACGTCGGATTCAATCAGACGATCCGGGTCAACACACTGGCAAGCGAAGCGTATACACACGATATCGGCAGAGATGTGGATGATCTGATCAATATTCTGGAACAGGTGGATCAGATGGAGGACGTCGTCAACCAGATGAAGAAGAAGGTGGAGGCCGATGAGAATGACGAAGATGCAAAGGCAGCTCTGGATGCGGCGAGCAAGGCATATACTTATCTGAACCAGAAAATGCAGGACACGTTCGAGCACAGTATCACCAGAATGAAGAATCATCTGACTACGGTCACCAAGGCAATCACTGAGGTCGGAACCCGCTCTGCCAAGGTGGATCTGGTCAGGACCAGACTGAAATCGCAGAAAACGAATTTCAAGGATCTGGTTTCGGACAACGAGGAAGCGGATACGACAGAGGTGGCGATCGAGTTATCGAGCGCGAAGCTGGCGTACGACGCGTCTCTGATGGCAACCGGTAAGATAGCGCAGACTTCCCTGCTGAACTACATTTAATAAGGAGACTGATTATGAGAATTCAAACAAAGATTTTCGGTGAGATTGACATCGATGAGGAAAAGATACTGCACTTCACGAACGGGATCATAGGTTTTCCCGACCTGAAGGACTTCGCGCTCATGTATGACGCGGAGAAGGGTGAGAAGAGCAATATCAGATGGCTGCAGTCCCTGCAGGAGCCGGCTTTTGCCATGCCGGTGCTCGATCCGCTCGCAGTGAAGCCGGATTATAACCCGGAAGTTGAGGATGAACTGCTCAAACCCATAGGGGAACTGAATCCGGATGAGATGCTGGTACTGGTGACATTGACGGTTCCGAAAGATATCACAAAGATGAGTGTGAATCTGTGCGCTCCGATCGTGATCCATACCGAGTCCAGGAAGGCCTGCCAGATTATTGTGGATGATGAAAAATATCCTGTGAAATACATGATTTATGATGTATTGCAGAAGAAGAAAGCGGGTGAGTAAAGATGCTGGCATTATCAAGAAAAAAGAATGAGGCGCTCATTATCAACAACAATGTGGAGATCACGGTGCTTGAGATCAAGGGTGAGCAGGTGAAGTTAGGCATCAGCGCTCCGAGAGAGGTGCCGGTATACCGCAAGGAAGTATATGTGCAGATCCAGGAGGCGACCAGAGAGGCTGCGAATGTGGAAGGAATTGAAAATCTTGAGAATCTGCTCGGCTGACAGTATACTTTGAAAATTTGTACGGCAGACGACCGGGCAATATCATGAATACGTTTGATTTTAAGGGAAAATGTTTGGAAGCCTATAAACATTTTCCCTTTTTGTTCCGATAAGTTATTTAGTAAGAGGTCCCGATGCGTACAGAAGGTGGGGATCATAGTTTTGGATATCACACGGAGGTGATTTATCATGGTAATCGAACCAATCAGCAGTGCAATGACGTATCAGGCACAGACACAGGCAAAGCCGGCGGAGAAGCCCGCTGCAATGGAAGCTAACACGGAGGTCGGCAGGACAGATAATGAGAAGGCGGTGGATAATGCCACCGTTGTGATCAAGGAAGCGGACGAGAAGAAAGGACAGAGCAACGGCAGCCTGGGAAATGACCAGACTCAGTCACAGGCTCAGCAGACATCGCAGGATTCCATCAAGAAAGCGGTGGATCAGTTAAACAAGAAGATGAGCAACTCGGAAGCGATCTTTGGTATTCACGATGAGACGAACAGGGTGACGATCAAGATTGTGGATAAGGAGAGCAAAGAGGTAATCAAGGAGTTTCCGCCGGAGAAAACACTGGATATGATCGCCAAGGTTTGGGAGATGGCAGGGATTCTCGTGGACGAGAAACGTTAGGAAAGAGATGTAAGAGCATCGGGAGGAATCAATATGGCCATCAGGATTACAGGCATTTCATCCGGACTCGATACGGACAGTATGGTTCAGGAGCTGGTGAAGGCGTCCAGCAGTAAGGTTGATGATCTGAAGAAAGCACAGACGAAACTGGAGTGGACGCAGACAGCTTGGAGCGATCTGAATGCAAAGGTGTATGCCTTTTATAATAAGACTGTCACCAATATGAGTCTGGAAGGCGCATATAAGAAAAAGAAAACGACGATTGCTGACAGCAATATTGCGAGCATTGTCAACAGTGACAGTGCGGTAAACGGCACGCAGACACTGGCGGTGAAGAGCCTGGCGAAGTCCGGTTATCTCACCGGCGGCAAGCTGGACTGGAACGGTCAGACGGCAACCGGAGCCTCAACATTAAATACTTTGTCGGGAACTGCTCTTGGGGCAAGGGATGAGATCACGCTGAATGTGAAGAATGCCGGAAAAGAGAGCACGATCACATTGAACGGTAATTCCAGTATCAATGATTTTATCAAACAGCTCAAGGACGCGGGTATAACTGCCAATTTTGATTCGGCGAACCAGCGCATTTTCATCAGTGCCAATGACAGCGGAGCAGCCAATGACTTCTCCATCACAGCCAATGACATGAATGGTCTGAAAGCGTTGTCAAGCCTCGGACTGCTGACAGCGGAGGACGTGGACAGCAATGCGGCTTATACAGAGTATGGGTCTTTGTATGGAAACGATGCTGAGATCACTGCCAAGGCTGAGGAAGTGGCGGCGGGAAAGGCTGCCGGTCAGCTTGCTTCACTCAAAGAGGCGGAAAGCCAGCTTGATAAGCTGTCTGATATTGCCATGTATCTTGCAACGAAGGATACAGCGGATCCGGATGACGAGGCGTTTATTGCGTTAAAGGGCCGTCTGGAGGATTACGGATGGGATCTCGAGGATCCGGATGTAGAGAACAGTATGAAAGACACACTGAGCGGTTCCGCTGCTGATCTGAAGGCCTATCAGGAGAGCATCAATGGCATTAAAGCGCTCAGGGATTATTATACAACGAAGGGGATCAGCGGTTATGATCTGGACGCCGTGGATGCGATTTCGTCTAAACTGACAGCGCTGGTAACTGATATCAACGATTCTGTTGGTGCAAATACGGTGGATTTATCGAGTGTACCGACACCTGACCTGTTGGCAGATGCAAAGAGTGAGGTGGAGGCAAAGGCTGAGGCAGCACACAATGCCCGTGGGGAACTGTTAAACGGCGCGAGCGCGACGGCAGTGCGTATCCTCGGACAGGATGCATCGATTCTGCTAAACGGCGCAGAGTATACTTCCGCGACGAACAGCTTCAGTATCAACGGTCTGACACTCACGGCAAACAGTGTCAGCGATATCATGAAAGATGCAAACGGAAATGACACGTACGTGACGACAACGCTCAATACGTCACTCGATGTGGATGCGATCTATGATTCCATCAAAGGCTTCTTTAAGGAATACAATGATCTGATTAAGGAGATGGATACGCTTTACAATGCGGATTCGGCCAAGGGCTATGAACCTCTGACCGATGAAGAGAAGGATGAGATGTCCGATGATGAGGTAGAGAAGTGGGAAAAGAAGATCAAGGATGCATTGTTCCGCAGGGATTCCAATCTCGGCGGTGTGATTACCAGTATGAAGACAGCCATGCTCGGCAATTTCACCATCAACGGAACAAAGTATAATCTGGCAAGCTTCGGAATTGAGACGCTCGGATATTTTGAGTCGGAGAAGAATGAGCGGGGCGTATATCATATTGCAGGTGACGCGGATGACTCAAACTCTGCAGATAAAGAAGATAAGCTTAAAGCGATGATTGCGAATGATCCGGATACAGTGATGTCTTTCTTCTCACAGCTTGTGAAAGATATGAAATCCACTCTTGAAGATAAGATGAAGTCGATCGAGGATTATCGGAGTAAATATAAGATTTATGATGATAAGAAGATGAAGAGCGATTATGACGATTATTCATCCAAGATCAAGAAGCAGGAGAAGAAACTGCAGGATCTGGAGGACAGATATTACAAGCAGTTCTCGGCGATGGAAAAAGCAATGACGGAATTGAATTCCAAACAGAGTTCACTGAGCAGTCTGTTCGGTTCATGAGATAGGAGGAAAAACACATGGCACTGCCCAATGCGTATGCAGCTTACAACAACAACAAAATCCTGACAGCTTCTCCGGCGGAGCTGACGCTGATGCTTTATGACGGAGCGATCAAGTTCAGTAATATGGCGATTCAGGGGATTGAGAGTAAGGATATCGAGAAAGCACACAACAACATCCGCAAGGTGGAGCGTATCATCCAGGAGTTTCAGATTACGCTGGATCGTAAATATCCTGTAGCGCAGGACTTCGATAATGTGTATAATTATATCTTAAGAAGACTGAGAGAAGCCAATGCCAAGAAGGATAAAGAAGTTATGGAAGAGGTACTGAAACATCTGCGTACCATGCGTGATACCTGGAAAACAGTAATGCAGCAGAGTCATAATGAGGCTGTGAAGAGTGCAATCTGACAAGCGCGATGAAAGACATTGAAGCGCCGGACCATGGCGGCAACGGAGAACAGTACAGTCAGTAATGCGAGGAGAACGGAATGGCAGAGTTGAATCAATACCTGAAAATTCTCACGGAGAGCCTTGAAAAAAAGAAAAAGATCATGGAATCTATCCTGGCAGCCAATGTGCGTCAGGGGCAGGCAATCAGAGAAAAAGGAGATATGGAAACCTTTGATCGGATCGTCTCCGAAAAGGAAAAGCTGATCAATGAGTTGATATCACTTGACAATGGGTTTGAGGAAGTCTACAGCCGCATTGCTACAGAGCTTGCGAGCCGTAAGAGTGAGTTCGCAGTAGAGATCGGGAAGCTTCAGAAACTGATCTCGGAGGTTACGGAGCTCAGCACACGGATCCAGGCCTCGGAGCAGCGCAACAAGCAGGGAGTGGAATCCTATTTCTCTTATACCAGACGCCAGCTCAACCAGAACCGCAAGAGCGTCCGCGCCGCCAGTGATTACTACAAGAGCATGAATCAGTTGAATGCGTACAGTGATGTGCAGATGGTGGACCGGAAAAAGTAAGTAAAATATAGATGTAAAGCTAAGATATGGGGCATCCGAACCTGGGAGGGGTTCGGATGCTTTTTTGGACTTTTGTTTTTTATAAAATTGTGTTATAATTCCGAATTATAAGTTTAAAGTTTTAGAATTGCAATTTAAAGTTATGAATTGAGAGGTAACATATGTCGTTTACAGAGAAGAAAAGGGAAGAAATAAAGAAATACATATTACGCAAGATCATGTCAGATGATGAAAATTTTATTGCAAAAACCATGGACAATTTTGGTATCTCAATTACTTCTGTTAAAAGTTATCTTCAGGAGTTGGAAAGCTGCAATGTGATAGAAAACTCAGATCAGAAAAATTGTAAATATCATCTTGCTGAAGCGATTCATAGAGAAGAAATAGACTTAAATGGAAGCAAATATAGTGAGGATCGCATATTTGCAGCTTCTGTTAAACCATATTTGATAAATTGCAATGATAAGGCACATAGAATTTGGCAATATGTTTGCGCAGAGATGATCAATAATGCAATGGAACATTCTGATGGAAATAAACTTTGTATTGAGGTAAGATCCAATCCATTTTCCGGTAGTGTATTGATTCTGGATGATGGGATTGGAGCGTTTGCCACGCTGCTAGACTATATGAAAAAACATGGGTGGGAAGATCCGATCACAGAGGACGCTTTAATTGAACTTTACAAAGGTAAAATAACAAGTAAGGAAGAAACTCATTCCGGCGAGGGGATTTTCTTTTCCTCAAAGATGGTTGATGAGTTTTGCTTGTGGTCTGATTCGTATATTTACAAGGCAGGATATGGGAAAACGCCTCAAACAATACAATCTCATTTGTCGGCTTACAAGACTCGTATTGATCGGATCGGAACACTGGTTCTTATGCGTCTTGAAAATGAAACGGAGAGAAATATATCGGAGGTTTTTGGTATGTATACAGATGTTGAGGAAGGATTTGTTAAAACAATGATCCCGGTCAAAGAGGCATGTATCAGTGGGGAACCGGTGGCACGCTCTCAGGCCAGAAGAATATGCAATCGACTGGAAGCGTTTCAGGAGGTTATCTTGGATTTTAAAGATGTTGAATTTATGGGGCAGGGATTTGCAGATGAAATGTTTCGTGTTTACGCTGTGGCTCATCCCCAGATCAAGCTGCGCCCAATCAATATACTGCCGGAGGTAGGAAGAATGATTCGCCACGTGGGAAGAGGAAAATTGCCGGAGAATGTATGCATGGAATCATATGACTGAGCTGCTATTCATAGCAAATTAGCAAGATTGTTGTCACAAACGTACAGGAAAACGTACTTAGCTTTGAGTACGCTTTCCTGTACGTTTTGCTTCCGGCTGTTAAGCGGAACATGGTTCCGGCGGCTTCCTGTAAATATTCATTCTTTTCTGCTAACATGTGAACCTCCTCCCAGGTTGTGGCCTTAAAAAGCCTTGCCCATGCGTCTACATGGAAGTGTTTGTCCTCCTCGGTTGCCAGATTAATATGAGTCAAGTCTATCACATTTAAGGTAAAATTACTACTATATAACGTATTATTTTTCTGGTTCATAAGTTGATAGCTTGCGCAGAATTCCGGATTTTCGGGGAAAAGAGAGTAATCGAGAAAAGCGATATGGATCACCGGTTTAATGTTAATGTAATCCTCCCCGTGGGAAAGCCGGTCAAAGGATCGGCACAGATCAGCCCTTTCAGTGCCGCATTGCTCTGCTGGAGTACGGCACGAAAAAGGTAATCGTTTGTCAGACAATACGGAACAGGTCCGCATGCCTGCCGGAAATCGAAAGTATCCGTGGCAAAAGCGTTGCCGGAAACAGAATGATTTTGGGTTTCAGATGTGTTCATAGATTTGCCTCCTTTTGTGATGTGAATAATAAATAGATGTGAATAATAAATGGATATGAATGGTAACTGTGGCGAAACACCGGAATGATAAAATAGATAATGAAAAGGAATTGTGACAAAAGCGTCTGTAAGACCATCGCCACAATCAAATGAGAACACAGCAGAATGCTGTGAAAAAAGAATAGCACAGACAGGAAGAGAGTGCAATAGAGTTTTGTTGAAAAGCGGGAAGGGAAAAGTGGGAAGTAAGTGGGAAATAGGAAGAAGAAAGTGGGAAATGAATGGGAAGTGAGAAACGGTTGACAATTACAATATTTTTCTTTAAACTGAAAGAAAAATAAATTGCTATTCGCGTAATTAGTAATTGTATAATTAGTAAATGGAAACGGGTGAGATCATGTTCGTCGGCAGAGACAGAGAACTGAAAAAATTAAATGAGATGTATGAGAGTGACCGGTTTGAGTTTGCTGTTTTGTATGGGAGACGCCGGGTGGGAAAAACTACATTGATCCGTGAATTTATGAGAGATAAGCAGGGAATCTACTATATGTCGGTGGAAGGAACCAGAAAGGAGAATCTGGCTGGATTGTCCAAAGTCCTGCTGACACAGGAAGACTTGCAGAAGAGCACAGCAGAATACCGGGATTATGAGAGCCTTTTGGATGCTGTTGATTCCATTGCACTGTCCGGAAAGCGGATGATTATCGCAGTTGATGAATATCCATATCTGGCGGCTTCTTATCCGGCGATATCTTCCATGATCCAAAGCCATATAGACAGTTGCTGGAAAGACAGCAGGATTTTCCTGATCTTATGCGGATCTTCCATGAGTTTTATGGAGGAACAGGTGTTGGGATATAAGAGCCCGTTGTATGGTCGGAGAACGGCACAGTTTAAGGTGCATCCGTTTACGTTTTTTGAATCGAGACAGATGCTGACGACTTTTTCCCTGGAACAGCAGGCGATCCTTTACGGAGTGACGGGAGGAATACCGGAGTATTTGTCACGTGTGGATCAGAAACTCAGTATGGATGAGAATATCATTCGCCTCTTCTTTGAGGAATCGGGACGGTTGTTTGAAGAGCCTGTAAATCTCATGAAGCAGGAATTAAAGGAACCCATGACATATCATTCCATTGTTTCTGCAATCGCATCAGGGGCAAGCAAGATCAATGAAATTGCTACCAAAACAGGATTGGAGACAAGCGGATGCAGCAATCAGCTCTCGTCCCTGATCGCCCTGGGAATCGTATGCAGGGAAGTGCCTGCAACAGAGCCTGTAACAAGCCGTAAGACTTTGTACCATCTGGCAGACAGTATGTTTCTGTTCTGGTACCGGTTTGTGAGACCGAATGTCAGCAGTATCATCCGGGGAGTGGGAAAACAGGTGTATCAGACACTGGTTCTGCCTCAACTGAATGATTTCATGGGACAGGTATTTGAGGAGATCTGCAGACAATATCTTTTCCTTCCGCAGATTTATGAGACATTGCCCTTTCCAATCGGAGAAATAGGACGCTGGTGGGGAAATAATCCCAAAGCAAGAAGGCAGGAGGAAATTGATCTTATGTCTGCTTTGGATAAAAAAGCGCTATTTTGCGAGTGCAAGTGGAGAAATGAGAAAGTGGGATCCGATGTCCTGGAGACATTGATGGAAAGGGGCGAACTGTTCGCTTATCCGGATAAATATTACTATATTTTCTCTAAGTCCGGGTTTGATGATGCGGTCACATTGTCTGCCAATGCATATACAAATGTGAAGATGGTTGAATTTTGTGATATGTGTTCGATGTAATCTAATCGGTCAAAAAACGGAATAAATACATTTTGACGATAAAAACATTACAATATAACGAATGATATGATATCATAATTTCAAAGCATAAGTTCTTTGATCTATTGGCTGCGTGCAGCTGTCTTACAGGGAAATATCCCGTTATTCAACGAATTCTGTGCTTAATACCCAATTAAAATCGCATAAGCATGGAAGACGGAGAAGAACGAGAATTTCGTGAACTGACTGTTGTGCCTCAGAAGGCATATCCCGGAGAGGACACAGACTGACACGGCATCCGCATTGATGTGTATCTCGATGAAAAAGATGGTGATATCGTGGATCTCGAACCGGATCAGAACAGTGGAGCAGAGGATATCGAGTAAGTGCGAGGAAATTCCGGATCTGCCTTACGATGACGGTGCAAAGACGCTGTTCCTCTATACTAAGGGAACAGAAGGCAATCCTCCGGAGGAACTTAAGAAGTTGTTGCGTTACATGGAGCATTCCAGTGCGGAAAATGCTGACACACAGGATCTGAGAGAGCTTCATGAAATGGTAACGGAAGTGAAGTGCGACAGGAAAGTGGGGCTGACATATATGAAAGCATATGAATTAGAGCAGAGATTACTTCGTCAGGGAGAGAAGATAGGACTCGAACGGGGAGAGGAGAAGAAACTGCTTGGTCAGGTGATTGCAAAGGTGAATAAGGGTATGGGCGTTCCGGAGATCGCGGATGCACTTGAGGAAGATGAGCAAACAATCGACAGATTGGTGCAGATTGTCAACAGGCATGCACCGGAGTATGATTCAGAAAAGATTCTGGAAGAAGCGCTGAAAGAAAAGTAAGACCGATAGAAATTTGGCAGAAAAACTAAGATTTTGCCTCCACATGCCGATAATATATATGTTAATATTTATATGTAGATAGATAGAAAACTTAACC
>CAMGRE010000042.1 GCA_946061355.1 uncultured bacterium
CTGGCCGGTGTGCCCGATATGGTGAGCGACAGGGCGAAAGAGATTGCGGAACAGTTGATGGACAATGATATCATTGAGAAGGTTCAGAGCATAGCGGTGGATCATTCCAAAAACGAAAAGAAAAAAGTGACTCATTATGACGAGGTGGATCTGACACAGATGTCATTATTTGACACGGTGAAGGATGAGGATGTGCTGGAGGAGTTAAAAAATATTGATATCAGCAATCTGACGCCGCTCGAAGCATTAAACACACTTTATCAGCTGCAGAATAAATTGAAAAACAGATGGTGACGGGAGGCCGGAAAAACATTCCGATCTGTCATGATGGCGTAAAAACCGCGCCGTGAAAGAGGAAAATATGAGAGAGATACAAGTCCTGGACAGCAGCACAATTGATAAGATTGCCGCCGGTGAGGTGGTGGAACGCCCTGCGAGCGTGGTGAAGGAATTGGTGGAAAATGCCATGGATTCCCATGCGAGCGCCATCACCGTGGAGATTAAGGATGGCGGCATCGGGCTGATCCGCGTGACGGATGACGGTGACGGTATTGAGAAGAGTCAGGTGCCGAAAGCGTTTTACCGCCATGCGACAAGTAAGATACAGACGGCGGAGGATCTGACGAGGGTTATGAGCCTTGGATTCAGGGGAGAGGCTTTGTCCAGCATTTGTGCTGTTGCCCAGGTGGAGATGATCACCCGCACAAAGGATGCGCTGACCGGAATCCGGTATGTGATCGAGGGCGGCACTGAGAAGTCTGTGGATGAGATCGGTGCTCCTGAGGGAACCACGGTCATTGTGCGGAATCTGTTCTTTAATGTGCCGGCAAGGCGCAAGTTCTTAAAGACGGCACAGTCGGAGGCAGGACATGTGGCGGATCTCATGGAGCATTTGGCATTATCCCATCCGTCCGTCTCTTTTAAACTGATGGTTAACGGACAGCTTAAGTTCCACACGACCGGCAACGGTGACAGGCGTGAAATTGTTTATCGTATTTACGGGCGTGATGTGGCGGGAGAACTCGTCCCCATAGAGCGGGAGGAGAACGGATACCATGTCAGTGGGTTTCTTGGCACTCCCGTGATCGGACGCGCAAACCGCAATTTTGAACATACTTTTATCAATGGCCGCTATATCAAGAGCGCATTGATCGCAAAGGCAGCAGAGGATGGTTACAAACCTTATCTGATGCAGCATAAATATCCTTTCTTCCTGCTTGACATTACGATGGAGCCGGATATGCTGGATGTGAATGTGCATCCTGCCAAACTGGAAGTGCGTTTCCATCAACAGATGGCCGTATCTGATTTTATCTATCATGCGGTGTCGGATGTTCTGTCCGGGAAAGAAATGATCAAAGAGGTAAAGCTGTCTGAGAAGGAGGATCGGGAAGCGGTACAGGAGGAGCGAAAGGAACTGGAACGCGTTCCCGTGCCGGAGCCGTTTGAGAAGGCAGCAAGGCTCCGTGAAGAGCCGTTGTATCAGGCAAACCTTCAGCAAGGCATTGCCTCTGATCCGGGAAAAACTTTTGACAGTGGGAAAATTGCGGCTGCAGGCGGCAGCATTGTTTCCAGGATATTTGGAGGGGATCCTTCGACCGGAGACACTGTCGGCCGGAATATGTATGGCAATGTTATAAAAAAGGACCAGCATATCTTTGTTGAGAAGCCGGAACAGCTCAATTTCTTTGAAGAGAGGATTCTGACAAAGGAAGCGCGTGGGGAATATCGTGTTCTGGGACAGATTTTTGACACCTACTGGATCGTTGCTTTCCGCGACAAGGTGCTTTTTATCGATCAGCATGCAGCACATGAGAAGGTAATGTATGAGAGGTTTGTCTGTCAGCTGGAAAATAAGCAGATTGTTTCCCAAAATCTGAATCCGCCGGTGATTGCCACGCTTTCCGGCAAGGATGAAACTGTCTATCAGCAGTATGAGGAATATTTTGCAACGATCGGTTTTGAGGTGGAACATTTTGGCGGTAGTGAATACGCCATCAGGAGTGTGCCGATGGATTTGTACGGGTGCGATGAAAAGCAACTGTTTGAGGAGATCATGGCGGAACTTTCAGATGGACCGATCAAAGGCGCTCCGGATGTGGTATCCCGGAAGCTTGCTTCCATGGCATGTAAGGCAGCGATCAAGGGAAATCATTCCTACAGTCAGGCAGAGGCTGAAAAGCTGATCGATGATCTGCTTGAACTGGATAATCCCTATCATTGTCCGCATGGGAGACCGACTATTATTTCAATGAGCAAATACGAGATGGAAAGGAAGTTCAACCGGATTGTTTGAGAAACATAGCAATAAACCGCCGTTATTGATCCTGACGGGACCCACATCTGTTGGAAAATCAGCCTTGTCTATCGCATTGGCAAAGGCGGTAGATGGTGAGATCATTTCTGCGGATTCCATGCAGGTATATCGATATATGGACATCGGTTCTGCAAAGATCACTGTGGATCAGATGCAGGGAGTCCCTCATCATATGATTGATATTCTGGATCCTTCGGAATCCTTTAATATCAATCTGTTTCAGAGAAAAGCAAAGGAGTGCATCCGTGAGATTTATGACAGAGGACGCATTCCCATCATGGTGGGAGGTACGGGATTTTATATCCAGTCCGTGCTTTATGATATTGATTTTACGGAAGAGTCGCAGCCCCAGACGTACCGGTCGGAACTGGAACAATTGTCAGAACAGAAAGGTCCGGAATACCTTCATGAGATGCTTGCAGCGATCGATCCGGAATCGGCGAAGGAGATCCACCCGAACAATGTCAAGAGAGTAATCCGTGCTCTCGAGTATTATCAGAGCACAGGGGGAAAAATATCAGATCACAACCGGTCGGAGCGGGAAAAAGAGGCAGCTTACAACGCCTGCTATTTTGTCCTCAATGATGAACGGGAAAAGATCTATGAGCGCATAGACGGGCGCGTCGATCAGATGTTGGAAGATGGTTTGGTTGAGGAAGTGAAGCGTCTTCAGACCATGGGAATGACAGGGGATATGGTTTCCATGCAGGGGCTCGGTTATAAGGAGATCCTTGCCTATCTGGAGGGGGAGATCTCGCTGGAGCGTGCCGTGTATCTGGTCAAACGCGATACGAGACATTTTGCCAAGAGACAGCTCACATGGTTTCGCAGGGAGCGGGATGTGATCTGGGTAAATAAACAGGAATTTGATTATGACGAGAGCAAAATTCTGGATTATATAATGCAGAGCATACGCGAGCGCGGTATTTGCGCTGGAAAGAATGAGGCCGAATATATGGAACAGGACACAGCGATAAAAGAACAGTATAAAAAACTCGGTATTTCGGATGAGGTCTACCGGTTTGGTGAACATGTACTTGCGGAACTGAAAGGACGCTTTGAAGAAATTGACCGGATCGCGGAATACAATCAGTTAAAAGTTGTGAAAGCAATGCAGGATGCGAGGGTCAGCGAGGCATGTCTCGGCGGTACGACCGGATATGGATATAACGACCTGGGACGGGAGACGCTCGAGAAGGTCTATGCCAATGTATTTCACACGGAGGATGCGCTGGTGCGCCCGCAGATCACCTGCGGTACTCATGCGTTGGCGCTTGCGCTGATGAGCAATCTGAGGCCGGGAGATGAGCTTCTTTCCCCGGTTGGAAAGCCTTATGATACGCTTGAGGAAGTGATCGGGATCAGGGACTCCAGGGGATCACTGAAAGAGTACGGCATCTCATACCGTCAGGTGGATCTGCTTCCTGACGGTGGTTTTGATTATGACAATATCGCGAAAGCACTGAATGATCGTACAAAGCTTGTGACGATACAGCGGTCAAAAGGATATCAGACCAGACCCACGCTCTCGGTTGACAGGATCGGCGAATTGATCCGCTTTATCAAGGAGCGAAAGCCCGATGTCATTTGTATGGTGGACAACTGCTACGGGGAATTTGTGGAGACAAGGGAACCTGCCGATGTCGGTGCAGATATGGTTGTGGGATCTCTGATTAAAAATCCTGGAGGCGGGCTTGCCCCGATTGGCGGGTACATTGCCGGGAAAAAAGAGTGTGTGGAAAATGCCGCATACCGGCTGACTTCCCCCGGACTTGGCAAAGAGGTCGGTGCGTCCTTAAGTGCATTGCCATCCTTTTATCAGGGACTGTTCCTCGCCCCGACAGTGACAGCAGGAGCCTTGAAAGGTGCTGTCTTTGCCGCAAATTTATATGAGCGTATGGGCTTTGCTGTGGTACCGGATTCCAAAGAATCAAGGCACGATATTATCCAGGCAGTGACGTTTGGAAATCCCGATGCGGTGATCGCATTCTGTCAGGGGATTCAGGCGGCAGCTCCGGTTGACAGTTTCGTGACACCGGAGCCGTGGGATATGCCCGGATATGATGCCCAGGTGATCATGGCGGCAGGCGCATTTGTCTCCGGTTCTTCGATTGAACTCTCTGCTGACGGTCCGATCAAACCGCCTTATGCAGTCTATTTCCAAGGGGGACTTACCTGGCAGCACGCCAAGCTCGGAATCTTGAAATCTGTGCAGTCACTGGTCGAAAAAGGTCTTGCAGCCGTTGTTTTTTAAGGAGTTGTGTCAAAAAAATTTCGGGAAATTTTATATACATAAAAAAGGAATTGTGGTAAGATTAACAACGTACAAAAGGAGACTGACATGAAAGGAAAAAATCATTGGACCTTATTTCTGCTGATTCTGGCAGGTTTGGTTCTGGGTGGTCTGATCGGCAATGTATTTCCGTCGGATAACTGGATCAACTACGGACAGACGTTCGGATTGTCGTCGCCGGTAGTCCTTGATCTTGGGATATTGTGCCTTACGTTCGGAATGACGATCAAGATCACGGTGGCAAGTCTGATCGGCATCGCCATCGGGATTGTGGTTTATCGCTTTTTGTAAGCTGTAAGGGGAGATATCTGTCCGTGTGAGAATCCGATCAGGTGATGAAAAAAGAGAATACACAAAAGAACAGAATGCAAAAACAGGACGGGCCCTACGAGAAATTCATTGAGAAGGGTGCGGAGGCACTGTCGGATGCAGAGCTTGTGGCAGTGATTTTAAGAACAGGGACAGTAGGGGAGGATCCGGTCTCGATCGCCAAGCGCGTACTGGACCTGCCGGATCAGAGGAATAAGGGCGTTCTGGGGCTTCATCATGTCTCGGTAGATGAATTGATGAAGATTAAGGGGATCGGTCAGGTAAAGGCAATCAAACTCAAATGCATTGCTGAGCTTTCATCGAGAATATCGAGAGCTGGTGCCAGACAGACACTGCAGCTGACGAGTCCACAGTCTGTGGCTGCGTATTATATGGAGCAGATGAGGCATTGTGAGCGGGAGCAGGTGCTCCTTCTGATGATGGATAACCGTAACCGACTGATAGAAGAACATGTCATTTCCCAGGGGACAGTGAATGCTTCCATTATGTCCGCCAGGGAGATTTTTATGACGGCGCTTAAGAAAGGTGCGGTCTATATTATGCTGTTACACAATCATCCGGGCGGAGATCCGACACCGGGCAAGCAGGATATCGCAGTGACCGGACGGATAAAAAAAGCTTCCGAACTGATTGAAATTCCGCTGATTGACCATATTATTATCGGAGACAGAAAATATTTTAGTTTTAAGGAAATGGGATACCTTTAGAAGAAAGGGGTTGTCGTTTTGGCAAACAATTCGTTCGGTATCGATCTCGGTACCAGTAATATCAAAATTTATAGCAGGGCGGATGACAGTATCATGGTTGAGAAAAACATGATCGCTATCGAGAATAAAAACACCCTGTTTGCTTATGGAGATTCTGCATTTGAAATGTATGAGAAGGCACCGGGGAATATTCATATTTCCTATCCTCTCTGCAATGGTGTGATCGCGGATATCAAAAACATGGAGACACTGATCAAGAATTTTATCGGCGGGCTGATGAAGGGTAATGTAAAGCCGTCGGAGTTCTATATTGCAGTTCCCACGGATATCACGGAAGTGGAGAAAAGGGCATTTTATGACCTGATCAAGGATGCCGGTGTCAAGGCGAAGAAGATCATGGTGGTGGAGAAAGCGATCGCGGATGGTCTCGGTCTTGATATTGACGTGAAGAATTCCCAGGGAGTTTTGCTGGTGGATGTCGGTTATGATACGACGGAGATCTCGATCCTGTCGCTTGGCGGCATCGTGCTCAGCAGACTGATCAAAGTGGGCGGACAGAAATTTGATGAATCGATCCGTGCCGCGGTGAGGAAGGAATTCGGACTTCTGATCGGTGGAAAAACGGCGGAGAGTATTAAGATGTCCATGGCTGAACTTGTAAATGAAGGCAAGGGCGCTGTCGTCTACGGCAGGGACATCGTCACGGGACTTCCGGTGGAGCGCGAGATCCCGACAGGACTTGTGGATGAGGCGCTCCTTGAGAACTTTAACACGATCATTGATAATATCAAGGTGATTTTAGAGAGGACACCTCCGGAACTTGCCGCGGATATCTACCGTCACGGCATCTATCTGACAGGAGGAGCGTCGCAGGTATATCATCTGGGTGAACTGATCAGCAAGGGAACCGGTCTTTCCGTGAATATGGCGGAGCAGCCGGTGGCTAGTGTCGCGATCGGTCTGTCAAAGATCATCAAAGATGATAACTATAAATCAGTAGCATATGCAATTGAAGGAATGGGCAGATGAGTCCTATCGTAAAGAGAAAAGGAGAAAAATTTACACTACCCAGTAAATACCTTCTTCTGATCATAACAATCCTGTGTGTCGGAATGATGGTTCTTACCTTTACCACGGATGTCTTCAGCGGACCGTTAAGCTTCGCTGCCGGCTATGTCGTGGTGCCTTTTCAGGAAGGGATCACTGCTGTCGGCACATGGATGTCCGAAAAGTCAGACGAGCTGGGGCAGATCCGGATTCTCCTTGAGGAAAACAAAGAACTGAAAAAGCAGGTGGATGAGCTCACTGTGGAAAACACCATGCTTCAGCAGGATAAATATGAATTGAATCACTTACGGGAATTGTATCAATTGGATGATGAATATTCCGGATATCAGAAAGTGGGAGCCAGGATCATCGGATGGGATGGTGGTAACTGGTTCCATTCCTTTACCATCAACAAAGGATCTGATGATGGACTGGAAGTGGACATGAATGTGATGGCGGGCGGCGGACTGGTCGGCAGGATCGTCAGTGTCGGCAGTAACTGGGCAAAGGTTATTTCTATCATTGATGACAACTCCAATGTGAGCGGCATGGTGTTGTCTACCTCCGATAATTTGATTGTATCGGGAGATCTGGAACTGATGTCACAGGGCATGATCCGTTTCGGACAGCTTGTTGACAGTGATAATGAGGTCGCGGAAGGGGACAAGATTGTCACATCCAATATCAGTGATAAGTATCTGCCGGGCATCCTGATCGGTTACATCAGTACAATGGAGATGGATTCCAATAATCTGACAAAATCCGGACGTGTTACACCGGCGGTAGACTTTGCCCATCTGGAAGAAGTGCTTGTCATTCTGGAGAAGAAGCAGAGCCCGAATTGACAGGCAGCTGCGAAAATAAGTAACAGGAATGGTAATATGAAACGAAATCTGATCACGGCGCTCATGGTACTTGTGTGCTTTTTACTGCAGTGTACCGTATTTCATGCGCTCGCCTTCAATGGTATCATACCGAATCTTATGATTGTGCTTACGGCATCGATCGGCGTTATGGGAGGCAGAAAAAGAGGCCTGTTGACCGGCTTTTTCAGTGGTCTTCTGATGGATATTTTTTTTGGATCCACTATCGGTTTCTACAGCCTGATCTATATGTATATCGGTTACATAAATGGTTGTTTCAGAAAGATATTCTATCCGGAAGACATTAAACTTCCGCTGGCGCTGATCGCGGCAAGCGATCTGACCGGCAGTCTGCTGACGTACTTCCTGCTGTTTTTGCTGCGAAGCCGTTTTGCCTTTGGATTTTATTTTACTCATATTATTTTGCCGGAGATCGTGTACACCATGGGTGTTACACTGATCCTGTATCCGCTGATCTTAAAAATTGACGGCAGGATGGCGGCAAAAGAACAAAGGAGCGCAAAAAAGTTTGTTTAATAATCTCAGAGAACGATTTCTGAATATGATAACCTCCCGCCTGTTTGTTCTTGTTGTGGTGTTTTTTTTCCTGTGCGGCACGCTTTTGTACCGTGTTTTTGATCTGCAGATCGTGCACGGTGAGGAATATATGAACAATTTCAAACTGAAGATCCGTAAGGAACGTTCCATTGCCAGTACAAGGGGCAATATTTATGACACAAACGGCGAGCTGCTTGCGTACAATGAGCTTGCTTATAATGTGACCATAGAGGATGTCTACGAATCCGGAAGCGATAAAAATGAGCGGCTGAATGATACGATCCTCAAACTGATCCATATTATTGAGAAAAACGGCGATAAGGTGATCAGTGATTTCAACATTGTTCTGGATAAAGACGGAAATTATCAGTTTAATGTGGAAGATAAGCAGCGGCTTCGCTTCCTTGCGGATGTTTATGGCAGAGATTCTGTGGACAAGCTTGCCTACAGTGAGAAGAAAGCAACTCCGCAGGAGGTGATCGACTATCTGGCAGGGCCGAAGCGCTATGCGATCGGCGCGTACAGGGATCCTGATGATAAAAAGAGTTTTCAGGTCGGAGCGGGCTGTACAAAAGAAGAGGTGTTAAAGATCATTAATATCCGTTACGCGATGAGTGCGAACGGGTTTCAGAAATATATCGCGACGACGGTTGCCTCCGATGTCAATGAGAAGACAGTGGCGATGGTGATGGAGAACAGCAGTGAGCTGGAGGGCGTTTCCATTGCCGAAGATACCGTGAGAAAGTATGTTGACAGTGTGTATTTTTCCCATATTCTGGGATACACCGGCAAGATTTCCCAGGAGGAGCTCACAGAACTGTCAAAAGAGAATCCCGATTATTCCGCGACCGATATGATCGGAAAAGCCGGAATTGAGCAGGTGATGGAGACTCAGCTCCAGGGCAAAAAGGGATCGGAGACCATGTACGTGGACAATCTCGGCAAGATCATCGAGACGACCGGCCGTACGGAGTCTGTTGCCGGGAATGATCTCTATCTCACGATCGATAAGGAACTCCAGAAAGCTGTGTACAATATTCTGGAACAGAAGATCGCGGGAATTCTGGTATCCAAGATCCAGAACATCAAGGAATATAATGCGGCGGCAAATGCTTCTGCCGCCGATATCAAGATTCCGATCTATGATGTGTATTATGCGCTGATCAACAATAACATTATTGATGTATCCCGGTTTGAGAAGGATAATGCCCATCCTGTGGAAAAAGAGGTTTATCAGAGTTTCCTGGATAAAAAGCAGTCTATTTCGGAAAGGCTTTTCTCCGAACTTACGGATAAGAGGACGCCGTATCAGGATCTGCCGGAAGAATATCAGGTGTACGAAAGTTATATTGTATCCATGCTCGCCTCCAGCGCGAAGGGAATCTTGCAGGAGGAAGCGATCGATCATACAGATGAGGTCTATCTGGCATGGAAGGACGAGACGATCAGCCTTGCCGAATATCTGGATCATGCCATTGCCATGAACTGGATTGATGTGACCAAGATCAATCTCGACAGTAAATATGCTTCTTCCGAAGAGATCTATGAACAGCTGATTCAGACAGTGTTTGACGGTTTGGAAAACAACAGCGAGTTCTCAAAAAAAATATATAAATACATGATCAAAGAAGAGCGGCTTACCGGCAGACAGGTATGCAATCTGTTGCTGGAACAGGGAATTGTCGAGGTCTCTGAGGCAGAGGAGAGAGAGTTGAACAACGGTTCGGTCTCTGCGTTCACCTTTATGCTGAACCTGATCGAAAACCTGCGGATCACTCCGGCACAGCTTGCACTCGATCCGTGTTCCGGTTCCTGTGTTGTCACGGATGTGAATACGGGGGAAGTTAAAGCATTGGTGACTTATCCAGGGTATGATACAAACAGGCTTGCCAACAACATAGATGCGGATTACTACAATCAGCTGCAGAATGACCTCTCGCGTCCGATGTGGAATTATGCCACACAGCAGAAGAGTGCGCCGGGCTCCACTTTTAAGATGGTGGTTGCCGTGGCAGGCATGGAGGATGGCGTGATCAATATCGGAGAACAGATCAACTGCTCCGGAATTTTTGATAAGATCACACCGTCGCCAAGATGTTGGCTACACAGCGGACACGGGAACCTGAATGTGATCGGAGGAATCGAAAATTCCTGCAATGACTTCTTTTATGAGGTCGGTTACCGGTTGGGAAGCGAGACGGGACTCTATGACAGCGAGAAAGGTTTGGGACGCCTTGCTTACTATGCTGATCAGTTCGGCTTGTCAGAGCTTTCGGGCGTGGAGATTGTGGAATCGGAGCCGGAATTGTCCGATATCGATGCTGTTCGTTCTGCAATCGGTCAGGGTACCAACAATATGACAACGGTCGGTCTGGCGCGTTATGTGACGACTGTGGCAAACAGCGGAACCTGCTACCAGTTAAGTCTTCTGGATAAGCTTACCGATACAAACGGTGTTGTTCTGGAGGATTATACGCCGAAAGTGCGCAATACCATTGAACTGTCTGCCGCAGAATGGAATGCGGTGCACAGCGGTATGCGCAGGGTTGTTGAAAAGAAAAAGTATTACGCGGACATGCCTGTCAATGTCGCAGGAAAGACAGGTACGGCTCAGGAGAGCAGAAATCGCGCCAACCACGCTTTGTTTGTCGGATATGCACCGTATGAGAATCCGGAAATTGCCGTTGCAACCCGTGTTGCTTTTGGGTATTCTTCCGACTATGCGGCAGAGATTTCGAGAGATGTGTTCCGATATTATTTCGCGCCTGACGAGGAAGATCAGATTCTGACCGGCAGTGCGAACCGGCCTGATGCTGTAGATACAGGAGGAGATTGAGTGATATGAGCAACAGTGTGATCATCAAGAGCTTTCAAAACGGGATATCTGTCATACTTGACGATGACATGGATTTTTCAGAACTTTTAGAAGAAGTCAGTTTGAAGTTTCGTGAATCCGGGCCGTTTTTTAAGGATGCCAAAATGGCCATTTCTTTTGAAGGACGCAGCCTGTCCACAGAAGAAGAAAAACAGCTGATCAGGACGATTACCGAGAATTGTGGTTTGCATATTGTCTGCCTGGTCGGGAAGGATGAGGAGACAAATCAGACATTTCTGAAAGCGATTGAAAAGGTGAATCACAAGGAGAAGAGCAGCGGTCAGTTCTACCGCGGAAACCTCACCAGAGGAGAAACGCTGGAGATGGATTCCAGCATTGTGATCATAGGAGATGTGAATCCCGGCGCGGAGGTGATCGCCAAAAAGGATATTGTGATCATCGGAGGATTGTATGGTGAAGCGTATGCCGGAGCTGACGGAGAGAGCGGACATTTTATTGCGGCGCTCGAAATGTCGCCTGAAAATCTTAAAATAGGCGACTTGACATATAAAAATGATACCAGACAGTCAAAGTGGCCCATCCGGCCAAAGATGCAGCCGAAAATTGCCTGTGAGAAAGGTGGAAAGGTAGTCATAGAACCTGTTACAAAAGAATTACTAAATATGCTTCCGAATTCCCGGTAATTGTATCGGGCCGGACGTAATCGAGTATTTAGGGGACAATAAATTTTTCAGGAGGTTTCATCTATGAGTGAAGTTATTGTCGTTACGTCAGGGAAAGGCGGTGTAGGGAAGACCACTACAACCGCAAATTTGGGAACAGGTCTTGCTGCAGCCGGGAAAAAGGTTGTATTGATCGATACGGATATCGGACTGAGAAATCTCGATGTCGTCATGGGACTCGAAAACAGGATTGTCTATAATCTTGTGGATGTGGTGGAGGGAAAGTGTCGCATCAAACAGGCGCTGATCAAGGATAAGCGGCACCCGAGTCTTTATCTGATGCCATCGGCTCAGACCAGGGATAAATCAGCAGTCACTCCGTCACAGATGATCAAAATGATCGATACTCTGAGGGAACAGTTTGATTACATCATTCTGGATTGTCCTGCCGGTATCGAACAGGGATTCCAGAATGCCATAGCCGGTGCCGACAGGGCTCTTGTGATCACAACGCCGGAGGTGTCAGCAATCCGTGATGCGGACCGGATCATCGGACTGCTTGAGGCAAACGAGATCGGACGTCTTGATCTGGTTGTAAATAAGCTGAAAATTGATATGGTGAAGCGCGGTGATATGATGTCGGTAAATGATGTTTCCGATATCCTTGCGATCCCTCTGATCGGAATCGTTCCCGATGATGAGAATGTGGTGATCGCCACCAATCAGGGAGAACCTCTTGTGGGGAATGCCACGCTGGCCGGACGTGCCTACCAGAATATCTGCTGTCGTGTCCTCGGGCAGGAGATCCCTTTTCTCAATTTTGAAAAAAGGATTTCCATATGGACGAGAGTGACAGGAATGTTCCACAGGATATAGCATATGCAAAAAGGAGGCGCGGCGATGAGCTTATTACACATATTTCACAAAAAAACATCAGGGCAGATCGCAAAGGACAGGTTGAAGATCCTCCTGATCTCCGATCGCATCAATTGTTCTCCCGAGATGATGGAGATGATCAAAACAGATATTGCCAGGGTCATTTCCAAATACATGATGATTGATACAAAGAGTATGGAGATACAGATTACCAAATCGGGTTCCAGAGGCCGTAATCTGAAAAATCCGACTCTGTATGCCAATATACCGATTTTAGACTTAAAGCATTGACAATGGAGACAAACGAAGTAACTTATGCTGAAACGATATCGAATCAAGGATTATGATTTTAAACTGGTCATTATGCTGATTGCCATTTCCGTGATTGGCATAATGGCAGTGGGAAGTGCGCAAAAGTCTGTTCAGGACAAACAGATCATGGGGCTGATTGTTGGCGTTTTTTTGATGATAATCATCTCACTTTTTGATTATACCGTGCTTTTAAAGCTTTACTGGGGATTCTATGCACTAAACGTTGTATTGCTGTTCCTGGTAGAGATCATGGGGGTCAAAGCAGGCGGTGCACAGCGTTGGTTTTCGTTCTTTGGAATCCGTTTTCAGCCTTCGGAATTTGCAAAAATTTTATTGATTTTATTCTATGCACAGTTTATTATGAAACATAAGGAAAACATCAATACGCTGCGTACATTACTCACGCTGATTGCGCTGTTGATCCCGCCTTTGTTTCTTGTTTACAGGCAGCCGGATCTGTCTACCAGTATTATGCTGGCGGTCATTTTCTGTGTGATGCTTTTTATCGGCGGATTGAGTTATAAAGTAATTGCCGGGGTGTTTGCGGTCGTGATTCCGTCGGTTGTGATTTTTCTGACGATTGTATTGCAGCCGGATCAGAATCTGATCAAGGATTATCAGCAGACGCGTATCCTTGCATGGCTGTATCCATCCGAATATGTGAATACGGAAGGATATCAGCAGGCGAATTCCGTGATGGCGATCGGATCGGGGCAGCTTTTCGGCAAAGGATTAAATAACAATATCATCGGGTCTGTAAAGAACGGAAATTTTATTTCCGAGCCGCAGACGGATTTTATTTTTGCAATTATCGGAGAAGAGATGGGGTTTATCGGATCCTGCGCGGTGATTCTGCTGCTGTTTCTGATTGCGCTTGAGTGTGTGATGATCGCGAGACGTGCCAAAGATACTGCCGGGATGATCATCTGCAGCGGCATGGCTGCGCTGATCGGATTTCAGAGTTTTATGAATATTGCCGTTGCTACCAGTCTGATGCCGAATACCGGGATCCCACTTCCGTTTGTCAGTGCAGGATTGACTTCGCTGGTCA
>CAMGRE010000043.1 GCA_946061355.1 uncultured bacterium
ATGAAAGATATAATTTAAAATCATGTAAAATATAATAAATATTGATTTTACTTATGTCACACTTTCGTGTATACTATATAAGTAAAAGAGAGACGAAACGGGACTTTTACGTCCCGTTTTTTTGCGCCGGAGAGTGGGATGAAAGCATACTGCACTTCGCGCGGCAGGCAGGAACGGTTCCTGCCCGATTGAAAAAAGGAGAAAAGAGACATGGTAAAAGCAGTAGTGGGAGCCAACTGGGGCGACGAAGGCAAGGGAAAGATCACGGATATGCTGGCAAAGGAAGCGGATATCATCATCCGTTTTCAGGGCGGGGCAAATGCGGGACACACCATCGTGAATGAATATGGTAAGTTCGCATTGCATACACTGCCGTCAGGCGTGTTTTACAATCATACGACAAGCATCATCGGAAACGGTGTGGCATTGAACATTCCGGTATTATTTAACGAGATCAAGTCGATCACGGACCGCAATGTTCCGATGCCGAAGATCTTAGTATCCGACAGGGCGCAGATGGTGATGCCGTATCATATCCTGTTCGATCAGTACGAGGAGGAGCGGCTTGCGGGCAAGTCCTTCGGATCGACAAAGTCTGGCATTGCTCCCTTCTACTCCGATAAATACGCAAAGATCGGGTTCCAGGTCAGTGAACTTTTTGACGAGGAGCTCTTAAAGGAAAAGGTAGTCAGGATCTGCGAGACAAAGAACGTGCTCCTTGAGCATCTCTATCACAAGCCGCTGATCAATCCCGATGAACTGCTGGAAACTCTGCATGAATATAAACAGATGGTAGAGCCGTATGTATGTGACGTGTCCGCTTATCTGGACAAAGCGATCAAAGAGGGCAAGAATATCCTCTTAGAAGGCCAGCTCGGTACCCTGAAGGATCCCGACCACGGCATTTATCCGATGGTGACCTCCTCCTCCACGCTGGCAGCGTACGGCGCGATCGGAGCGGGAATCCCTCCCTATGAGATCAAACAGATCATCACGGTCTGCAAGGCATATTCCTCTGCAGTCGGAGCGGGCGCTTTCGTGTCGGAGATCTTCGGTGACGAGGCAGATGAACTTAGACGCCGCGGCGGTGACGGCGGTGAGTTCGGTGCTACGACGGGACGCCCGAGGAGAATGGGATGGTTTGACTGTGTGGCTTCCAAGTATGGCTGCCGCCTGCAGGGCACGACCGATGTGGCGTTCACGGTGCTCGATGTGCTGGGCTACCTCGATGAGATCCCGGTATGTGTCGGCTATGAGATTGACGGGGAAGTGACGACCGATTTCCCTGTCACGGCAAAACTTGAGAAGGCAAAGCCCGTGCTTAAGACACTGCCCGGCTGGAAGACCGATATCCGCGGTATTAAGAAATATGAGGATCTGCCGGAGAACTGCAGGAAATACGTTGAGTTTATCGAGGAGCAGATCGGATACCCGGTCACCATGGTCAGCAACGGCCCGGGACGCGAGGATATCATTTACAGAGAGAGCCCTTTGAAGAAGTAATAAAACAGCGACTGCCTGCGGGAGATGGCAGGCAGATTATCTTTCACAATTTTTATAAAAGGCGGCAGACTGCAATTCGAGAAGTGTCTTAGTGTCTGGCGTTTTCGAGAAGAAGGATGAACAGGGCGGCGAGGACTGTCTGAGCAGCTGCCGCTTGATCCCGATGTCGGTTAAAGAATTGAAATGCCGGCAGATGCGAGTTCCGCAGACGCCCTGCTATCGAACATCCTTCTTCCGAAAACGCTCCAGACACTTGACACTTTGAGACGCAGTTCGCCGCCTTATTATAAAAATGTGAAAGAAAACGATCATTCAAAATCCTGCAGGCAGTCGCTGTTTGTGAGGTATGAGTATGAATAATCTGGAGTATTATAAGGTATTCTATCACGTGGCGAAATACGGCGGCCTGACCGCTGCCGCCGAGGCGCTGTCCATCTCGCAGCCTGCGGTGAGCCAGAGCATGAAGCAGCTGGAGGAAACCCAGGGGACGAAACTTTTTGCCAGGACGGCAAGAGGTATCCGACTCACGCAGGAGGGAGAGCTGCTCTACTCGTATGTGGCGAAGGGCTATGAGCAGATTGAGCAGGGCGAGAAACTGCTGCAGCAGATGCTCCACTTAGAGCTTGGCGAGATCCGTATCGGCGCAAGCGATATGACACTGAAATATTACCTGCTCCCTTTTCTGGAGCAGTTTCATGAGAAATATCCGAAGATCAAGGTCACTGTCACAAACGCGCCGACTCCGGAAACGCTTTCTTTCCTGGAACAGGGCAAGATCGACTTCGGTGTGGTGAGTACCCCGATTGAGCAGGCACCGGATATGGAAGTCCGCGTGGTGAAGGAGATTGAAGATACGTTTGTGGCGGGCAGACGCTTTATCCAGTACAAGAATAGGATGCTCGATCTGCAGGAGCTTGAGAAGCTGCCTCTCATCACGCTTGAAAAGAATACCAGCACCAGGCGGTACATGGACGATTTCCTCAGGGAAAACGGCGTGGTTCTGCACCCGGAGTTTGAACTTGCCACCAGCGATATGATCGTCCAGTTTGCGCTGCGCAGTCTGGGCGTGGGCAGTGTCATGCGGGAATTTGCCAGAGAACATCTGGAGTCCGGCAAGCTTTTTGAGCTCAGATTTAACAAACGCATTCCAAGGCGGCAGTTCTGCGTGGTGACGAGACCGAAAAATATTGTGTCCGCAGCAGCGAGAAATCTGCTTGACATGCTGCACGATAACGAGGAAAATTGAGATAGGATTAAGGTGAAATCAAGACTTGGAAAGAATCAGCCCGGATAAACGGGTTGGGTGGAAAGGATGAAATAATGATTAAAAATGTCGTTTTTGATATCGGAAATGTTCTGACGGATTATGCGTGGTATGCGCATATCCATAAATTCGGTTTCTCAGAGGAGATCTGTGAGAGAGTTGCCAATGCCACGGTAAAGAGCCCCAGGTGGGGAGAGTATGACAGAGGTGTGCTGTCCGATGAGGAGATCGTCGACAGTTTCGTGGAGAATGATCCCGAAATTGAGAAAGAGATCCGCCTGATGAATCAGGATCTGTCCACGCTTGTGGCCAAAGTCGACTATGCGATCCCGTGGATACAGGAATTGAAAGCAAAGGGCTTTCGTGTCTACTATCTGTCCAATTTTTCTGGGAAGGCGGAGAAGGAATGTGCGGAGGCGCTCGATTTTATCCCGTATACGGACGGCGGGATTTTGTCCCATACGGTGAAACTGATCAAGCCGGATCCGGCGATCTATCAGTGCCTCACAGACCGGTACGGTCTGAAACCGGAAGAATGTGTGTTCATCGATGACCTTGCGGAAAATGTGGAGGCGGCAAAGCGCTGCGGCTGGCAAGGGATCGTATTTACCGGTAAGGAGAACGCAGATAAAGCGCTCGAAGCGTTAACGGTCTGAGAAAACGATTCTGACTCCAAATGATCAATCGCTTGAGGAGTCATCCTTTCGCTCCGTGAATTTCTGATACAGCCAGACATAGATCCAGATCAGGATCGGGACACCGATGGTGGCAATCAGACATGCCTGGAAGAGTCTGTCCCATCCCGGGATGTGCAGGAAGGCTGTGATCAGCGTAGCGAGATATAATAATACTAAGAGAATGATGCCGATCCAGGCGACAATTCTTTTTCCGGTCATTTTTTTCATAATCAGATATCCTTTCGTTCTGTCATCTAATAAGGATATTATATAGAAAAGGAACAGAGAAGAAAAGATAAAATTAAAGGAGGATGTATCATGGACAACAAAGCAATGTTTAAAATCGGGTATGGTCTGTATGTGTTGACCGCATCGGACAATGGAAAAGACAATGGCTGTATCATCAATACGGCAATGCAGGTTACCAGCACGCCGAACCGCATTTCCATTACAGTTAACAAGCAGAACTATACACATGACATTATTGCCGGAACGGGAGAATTCAATGTGTCAGTGTTGTCGCAGGAAGCAAATTTTGAGATGTTCAAGCGGTTTGGGTTCCAGAGCGGCAGAGATGTGGACAAATTTGCAAATTATGGATTCTGCAAGAAGGCGCCGAACGGGATCTACTATATCAGCAATCAGACAAACGCATACATTTCGGGAAAAGTGGAGCAGAGCATCGATCTGGGAACGCACACGATGTTCATTGCGGCGGTGACGGATGCACAGGTGCTCAGTGATGCGCCTACCGTAACGTATGATTTTTATCAGAAGGAGATCAAGCCGAAGCCGGCAGCGCAGGAGAAGAAAGGCGGATACCGCTGCAAGATCTGCGGATATGTCTATGAAGGCGATGTGCTTCCGGAGGATTTCGTATGTCCGATCTGCAAGCACGGCGCGGCTGATTTTGAAAAGATATAATGGCGCGTGTTTGCGAGTCTGGGGAAAGACAGGATGAAGATTGACAGAGAACGCGTAAAAAAAGCATTTGCGGAATATACAAGACAATATGACAGTGATGACGAGAAGATTAAGTTAAAGATCGTCCACACCTATAAGGTGGCAGGTCTTTGCGAGCGCATCGCGGTGAGTCTGGGACTGTCCGGTGAGGACACCGATCTTGCCTGGCTGATCGGCATGCTGCATGACGTCGGCAGGTTTGAGCAGGTGCGCAGGTACAACACTTTTGAGGATGCAAAGAGTGTCGATCATGCCCGGATGGGGATCCACGTGCTCTGGGAGGAAAAGAGGATCCGCGATTATATCAGTGATTCTGCGGAGGATGAACTGATCCGTCTGGCGATCGCGCAGCACAATGTGTATCGCATTCCGGAGGATCTGACGGCGAGAGAGGCGATGTTTTGCAATATCATCCGCGATGCGGACAAGGTAGATATCTTCCGCGTCAACACGGAGGTGGCACTCGAGGATATCTACAATGTGTCGACAGAGGAGTTGTACAGCGCGGTGGTCACCGACCGTGTTATGGAGGATTTCCATCAGCATCATGCAGTGCTCAGAGCGCATAAGGCAAGTCCGGTCGATCATGTGGTCGGCCACATTTCGCTGGTGTTTGAATTGGTTTATCCCATCAGTCTCCGGGTCGCGCTGGAGCAGGGCTATGTGGACAGACTGATGCATTTTGATTCACGCAGTCCGGTGACAAGGCAACAGTTTCAGGAGATCAGACAGGAGATGGAACGATACCTGAAAGAGGAGAAGTCATGTTAGAGAAAGTCATTTCACTGGAGCTTCCGGTGGGAGAGAAATTAGTGATAGAGAGAAACCGGCTGCAGCCGCAGACGCTCACCGGCACGGAGGGGCGGATCAGCGTTGTCACCGGTATCCACGGGGATGAGCTCGAGGGGCAGTACGTCTGCTATGAACTGATCCGCAGGCTGAACGAACAACCGGAGCACTTGAAGGGAATCGTTGATATTTACCCGGCATTGAATCCGCTCGCGATCGATATCCTGAACCGGGCAATCCCCAAGATGGATATGGATATGAACCGCATTTTCCCGGGAGATGCAAACGGCAATCTGATGGAACGTGTGGCAGCTGCAGTCGTTGACAGCATCATCGGATCGGATGTCTGCGTGGATGTCCATGCGAGCGACACCTTTGTGCGGGAGATCCCGCAAGTGCGTGTCAGCGAGGATTTTGCACAGAAGCTGCTTCCGTTTGCGAAGCTTCTGAATATGGATATGGTCTGGATGAACGCGACGGCGACGGTACATGAGGCGACACTGGCGCATTCCCTGAATGTGCTCGGTGTGCCGACGCTGGTGGTGGAGATGGGACTCGGCAACCGGATCAACAGCACTTACGGCGATCAGCTTGTGGACGGCATTTTTTATCTGATGAAGGAGATGGGATTGTGGGACGGTGAAGTGAAAGCGATCCATTATCCGGTCATCTCCACGGACGGTGAGGTGGAATTCATCCGTGCGGAGGAAGCGGGCGTGTTCCTTCCCAATATTGCCCACAACCATTATGTACAGGCCGGAGGGCTGATCGGCAGGATCGTTGAGCCCAGGACGGGAACGGTCAGACAGGAGATCCACGCAGGGCGGGACGGCCTGATCTTTACCCTGAGGGAATATCCGATGGTCTACAAGGGAGCGCTGCTTGCGCGTATCCTCACAGAGATTAAGAAGGGAGAGCGGTGATATGTTTGAGCATATACTTTTTTCCATGGAATCTCCCTATCGAGAGAATTATGAAGTAAAGGGCTACAGTTTCGGCAAAGGGGAGAAGGCGGCATGTATCTTGGGGCCGCTGCGCGGCAATGAGATCCAGCAGCTCTATATCTGCTCCCAGCTTGTCAGGACGCTTAGGGAACTGGAATCCAACCGCTGCATCAGCCCGGGCAAGGAGATTCTGGTCGTGCCTGCGGTCAACAATTATTCCTTCAATACGGGGAAACGCTTCTGGGGTGTCAACAACATGGACATCAACCGGATGTTTCCGGGAAATGATTACGGCGATACCATGGCGCGGATGGCTGACGCGGTGCTTGGCCAGATCAGGGAATACAGCTTCGGGATCCAGTTTGCCAGTTTCTATATGAGCGGCGAGTTTGTGCCGCATGTGAGGATGATGGAGACGGGATATCAGAACACGTCCCTTGCCAATCTGTTCGGGCTTCCGTATGTTGTCGTGCGAAAGCCGACGCCAATCGATACCAAGACATTGAATTATAACTGGCAGAGTGAGACGACGGCAGCATTTTCCGTCTATACCAATACGAACAGCGAGATTGATGAGCACAGCGCCAGACAGGCAGTGGCGGCGGTACTTCGGTTCCTGAAGCGGATGGGCGTCATCAAATATGAGAGTCACAGCGGGTATATCAGCCATGTGCTGATGGAGGAGGATCTGAGTGATGTGACCACGATGTGCGGCGGGATCTTCAGGCGTCTGGTCAATCCCGGCGATGAGGTGCACTATAAGCAGCCCATGGCGGAGATCATTGATCCGTTCCTCGGCAATGTGAAGGAGACCATACTGGCGCCGACGGAGGGAATCATATTTTTTGCACACAAGGAGCCGCTCGTCCATGAGGGTGATA
Source organism: uncultured bacterium (assembly GCA_946061355.1). Classification (GTDB taxonomy): domain Bacteria; phylum Bacillota; class Clostridia; order Lachnospirales; family Lachnospiraceae; genus VSOB01. The sequence goes on from CAMGRE010000043.1 coordinate 7,022, forward strand.
CGGCGTACCGTCTGATCCACAGACTGCATGAGTAGGAAGAGTATTGCGTTTCCTTTGCAAGCATGGTAAAATGATGATAGAAATGGAAACAAGTGGTAAAGACTGTGTGAGGAAAGGAGAATGGTTATGGATATTCCTTCATTGTCGATGTCATTGTCACAGAGCAATACGATGAATCAGGTAGGTGCAAAGGTGCTTGGTATGTCGCTTGATATGGCGGAGAGCACGGGAAATGCTGTGGCCTCCATGCTGGATTCCATGCCGGTGGATACGGCGGCGATGGAACGTTCCGTCACACCTTACATTGGCGGCAATTTTGACATGAGCGTGTAACGATACGGATATCCGTGAGAGAGGATGTTCGGCTGATTTTGAAATAGGTTTAAAATGGAGGGCTGTTGCATCATGCAGCAGTCTTTTTCCATGGAAAATGAAGACAAGGGAAAAGTGCCGGATTCGCGCCGGCATCTTTTATATACTTAAGTATGAAGAATGGCTGCCGGGCAGGTATTCTGTATGGCAGAAATAATATGGCAGGAATTATGAATCAGACAGCGATAAAAAGAAATCAAAACAGCATGACAGTGGCCTTTCGTGCAGCATTTCCGAATACGATCCCGGTGCTCACCGGATTCCTGGTATTGGGAATCGCATACGGGCTGCTGATGGAGACAAAAGGGTACGGGCTTCCGTGGTCGGTGCTCATGAGCGTTTTTGCGTTTGGCGGCAGTATGCAGTTTGCGGCGATTGCGCTGCTGACGACGGCGTTTGATCCGCTGCAGGCGTTCTTGCTGAGTATCCTGGTGAATGCGAGGCATCTGTTCTACAGGCTGAGTATGCTGGACAAGTATACGGCAAAAGGGATCATGGGATTCCTGACGATATTCTGGATGTGCGATGAGACGTATTCTATCAACTCCAGCGTGGAGGTGCCGGAAGGTGTTAATCCGCAGAAATTCTATTTTGCGGTATCACTGCTTGATTATTTATACTGGGTGGGAGCCACGGCGCTCGGCAGCCTGATCGGAGGACTGATTCCGTTTGACACCGCAGGGCTTGATTTCGCGCTGACGGCATTGTTTGCCGTATTGTTCCTTGAGCAGATCGAGAAGCGTGAGAACCGGATACCGGGAGCGATCGGTATTGCGGCGACGGCGGTCGTTCTTGTGATACTGGGACCGGACATGCTGGTCATTCCGGCGATGGCTGTGATCCTTGTTATTTTGCTGGCGGGGAGGAAAAAGTTATGTATCTGACACCGGTTCAGACGATTATCATGATCGGCGTGATTACTGTGGGGACAATGCTTACGAGATTTCCGCCGTTTTTCCTTTTCCCGAAGGAGAAGGAGCGCCCGCAGGTCATCACGTATCTCGGAAATGTGCTCCCGGCATCCATGATGGGACTTCTGCTGGTCTATTGCCTGCGGAATGTTTCGGTCAAGGACGCACCGCACGGTTTGCCGGAAGGGATTTCGCTGATTTTTATTTTCTTAATTCATAAATGGAAGAAAAATGTGCTGCTGAGCATTGGGCTCGGGACAGCGCTGTATATGATACTGATCCGTGTGCTTATATAACAGGACAGAGGAGGGGAAAATGAAGCGGGAAGTGGATCTTGCTGAGATTTCGGATGGGAAACTGTATGGATTAAATGACATGGTCAGGGCGGACTGCGGAGACTGTGAAGGGTGCTCCGCCTGCTGTCATGACATGGGTGTCAGTATTGTGCTGACGCCGCTCGACTGTCACAGGCTCAGCACGTTCACCGGAGTCAGTGTGGACGGCCTTCTGCAGGACAGACTGGAATTGCATGTGGTGGACGGCATGATTCTGCCGAATCTGCGTATGGCAGGGGCGGATCAGGCATGCGGTTTCCTGAATGCGGAGGGGCGGTGCAGCGTTCATCCCGTGAGACCGGACATCTGCCGGATGTTTCCGCTCGGCAGGATCTATGAGGAGGATGGGTTCCGGTATTTTCTGCAGGTGCATGAGTGCAGGAAGGAGAATCGTGCAAAGGTCAAGGTGAAGAAATGGCTTGACGAACCGGAGACTGCGAAAAATCAGGCGTTTATACAGAAGTGGCATGATCTGCTGGAGCGCATCCGCGCATGGCTTGATGAGAGCGGTGATGAGGATGCGCGCAAAAACTGGAGTATGTACATATTGCGGACATTTTATCTGACGCCGTACAGAAATGACTTTTATGAAGAATTTGAGACAAGATACAGGGAGGCTTTATGCAGATTATAGAACAGATCAGAAAATATATCCCGTTCAATGAACAGGAGGAGCACGACAGGGCGGAGCTTCTGTATCTGTTGGAGACGGGAGAGGGCAGGGACCTTTTCACAAGAGAAAATAAGACGGCGCACATGACGGCTTCCGCCTGGGTGGTGAACCGTGACAGAAGCAAGGTGCTGATGGTTTATCACAATATCTATCATTCCTGGTCGTGGCTCGGCGGACATGCCGACGGAGAACAGGATCTGCTCAACGTCGCAATAAGAGAGGTGCAGGAGGAGAGCGGCATTCAGAATGTGACACCTGTGTCGGATGACATCTTTTCCCTGGAGATCCTCACGGTGGACGGCCATGAGAAACGCGGGGAGTATGTGTCATCCCATCTGCATCTGAATGTGACATATCTGCTTCAGGCAGATGACACGGAGAACTTACACATGAAGCCGGATGAGAACAGCGGTGTTTCGTGGTTCACGCCACAGGGAGCAGTGGATGCTTCCACGGAACCCTGGTTCCAGCAGCGCATTTATCGGAAATTGAATGAAAAACTGGCTATCATGGACGGAAAGGCAAATAAAAAGTAGGTAAAACTGTTGTTTTTTATATGGACAAAATCCGAGAAAAAGTTTACAATAGGCAATGAGTTATGAAAACAGATAACGATCAAACGAAAGGAAGGTATGCAAAATGGCATTAGTTACCACAAAAGAAATGTTCAAGAAAGCTTACGAAGGACATTACGCTATCGGAGCTTTTAATGTAAACAACATGGAGATCGTTCAGGGTATCACAGCGGCAGCAGGCAAGTTAAAATCCCCTGTTATCCTTCAGGTATCCGCAGGCGCAAGAAAGTATGCGCAGCATCAGTATCTTGTAAAGCTGGTTGAGGCAGCTTTGGAGCTCAATGATATTCCGATCGCTCTTCATCTGGATCACGGCGCAGATTTCGAGATCTGCAAATCTTGTATCGATGGCGGATTCACATCAGTCATGATCGATGCTTCCAAGTATTCTTTTGATGAGAATATTGAGATTACAAAGAAAGTTGTTGAGTACGCTCATGACAAGGGCGTTGTTGTAGAGGCAGAGCTTGGTAAACTTGCAGGTATTGAGGATGACGTTAAGGTAAATTCCGATGACGCTCAGTACACACAGCCCGATGAGGTTGAGGAGTTCGTTGACCGTACAGGCGTTGACTCTCTGGCAATCGCAATCGGAACAAGCCACGGCGCATTCAAGTTCAAACCGGGTCAGAAGCCTCAGCTTCGTTTTGACATTCTGGATGAGGTTTCCAAGCGTCTTCCTAACTTCCCGATCGTTCTTCACGGTGCATCCTCCGTATCTCAGGAGTATGTAAACATCATTCAGGCGAACGGCGGTAACCTTGCAGATGCAATCGGTATTCCGGAAGAGATGCTTCGTCAGGCAGCTCGTTCTGCAGTATGTAAGATCAACATCGACTCCGATCTTCGTCTTGCGCTTACAGCAGGTATCAGAGAGGTTATGTGGAATAAGCCTGAGGTATTCGATCCCAGAGAATATCTTAAGGTTGGCCGTCAGTATGTTGAGGATGTTGTTGCTCACAAGATCACAGAGGTTCTGGGCAGCGATGGCAAGGCTTGATGAGCCGGATCACATTCGACAGATCATAAGGATGAATAAAAAGTGGTTACCGCATTGCGATAACCACTTTTTTACGCTATAAAAGCATCTCCACCGCCAGAACAATCAGGATCGCACCGGACAGCCAGGACAGGTCAAAGCGCATCTTTCTGGCAAGATGTTCGCCCAGCCACACGCCGGACAGGATGGCGGCCCCGTTTAAGACAAAGGAAGAGAGCAGGAGGATGGGGATATGGATATTGCCGAGTGCGGCGCCGAGTCCGACAGCCATGCCGTCAAAGGACAGCGCAACGGCGAGAGAGCAGGATTCCGCCGGGGAGATGCTCTTTGAACGATCGGCGTCAGCCGTTTCGGGATTGGCGTAGATATCGAGGATGAAGCCGAAATTGAAGAGGGAAAACTGAATTCGTTTCGTCAGGTTGGAGTGATGTCTGATCAGCGTTTTGGTGATATTGTCAAGCAGCTTGGCAAGTCCGATCAGAAACAGGATGGCAAAGCAGATCACTGCGCCGGCTTCGGGTGGCATAAAAGGCTTTAACAGCGTGCCGAAAAACAGGGAGATGCCGAGGATCGCACAGCAGATACCGTTTAAGACAAAAGCAGAGCGGAGGGGAATCCGAATGCGGCTGCTGCCGTAGGAAAATGATACCGCAAAGCTGTCGATCGAGAGCGTCAAGGACAGGATCAGCGCTTCGGCGAGAAGAATGAAAAAAGACATAGAAATACCGTGCCTTTTGTATGGTTTACTACAAAATATGCGCGATATGTAAAATTGCTGCATGACTACATTGGCCCGATAGGCAGAAAAGGCATCCGCTTACATGGGTTCAAAACGGATCTCTTTTTTGCTCAAAAATTTGAGAAAAGTTTTGTCCCAGAGCGTTTCAGCTGTCTTGTCCAGAGTGAAACCGGAGAGTGATACACCTGTGGTACATGTGATATTGCTGCCATCATATCGGATCGTGACGACGAAGGAACGGACGAAGCCGGGTGAGATGGGTTCATCGCTCTTACTGATCATCGTTTTCGCTGCGTCGGGAGTCAGATGGAGGATAAATTTGAAACTCAGTGGCGTGTTTGTTCCCTTGATCAGGGAAAAGCACAACGGGCGCATATCTTTCCAGCGCGACAGCTCATAGGGGTGGAGAACGGAATCATCGCGCTCCTCCTTGGGATAGAATTCTCTCCGAACCTGTCCGTCGATCAAAAATGTGTTATAGGTAACGATGGAGGCCTCCTTCAACAAAAAAGAATCAAAACAGTCGGAAGCCAGAAGGCTTGCCATAAATTTCTTGAGCTCCGTTATCCGGCATGTAATCATACAAAACTCCTTTCGCAGCGTGATTGCCACGCTGAATATATTATATAAAAAAAACAAACGGGATACAATGTAATAATGTCTTTACAGAGATGATATGCCATGGTATCATTATGTAGTAATCAAAACTACATTGAATGGTTAAGGAAAATACTATGAGTTATAAAATTGTGTTGGACAGTTGCGGGGAACTCCCGGAGAAACTGAAAAATGACCCTCATTTTGAGCGGGTGCCGCTCAGCCTTGAGGTGGGTGATTACCATGTGATGGATGATGATACCTTTGATCAGAAGAGATTTTTGAAAGAAGTGGCAGCATGTCCCACCTGCCCCAAATCGGCGTGCCCTTCTCCGGAGAAGTATATGGAAGCGTATCGGACAGAGGCGGATCATGTCTATGTGATCACTCTGTCGTCTCATCTGAGCGGAAGCTACAACAGTGCGGAACTGGGCAGGCAGCTTTATCTTGATACGTACGGGCATAAGGATATTGCGGTGATCGATTCGGAGTCTGCGAGTATCGGGGAGACACAGATCGCACTTTTGGCGGTGGAACTGGAGGAGCAGGGGCTCCCTTTTGAGGAAATTGCGTCAAGGCTGCAGGAGTTTCGCACAGAACAGAAGACGTATTTTGTCCTGGATAATCTGGAGACGCTCCGCAAGAACGGCCGGCTATCCGCAGTCAAAGCGATGGTGGCAAGCACGCTCAGCATCAAGCCGGTGATGTCTGCAAAGAGGGGTGTGATCATTCAGAAAGGGCAGACGATCGGGATCAAGAAAGCCATGATAAAAATGGTGGATTATATGTTGCAGGAGCGCGGTGATCTCTCAGGAAAGAGAGTGATGATCTCTCACGTGAATTGCCCGGAGCGTGCGGAATATTTTAAGGAGCAGCTCTTGAAACGCACGATATTAAAAGATATTCTGATTCTGGACACGGCAGGAGTCAGCAGTATGTATGCCAATGACGGCGGGATTATTGTGAGCGTGTGATTCGGTTTACATAATCCGAACCAGCAATAGAGTGTGTGATATGATGCGGAACCGTTTTACATGATCTGGAACTGAATGGATGAATGCGTGAGAAAGAAGATCGCAGCCAGCTGAAGCAGTAAGATCGCGGGCATGCCATAGACGAAATACCAGTGCCTTGTCTTGTGGCGGAAGGTGTACATCCCCAGGAGGGAACCGAGACTGCCGCCGATGATGGCAATAATAAACAGGGTGCTTTCCGGAATGCGGAAGGCGCCCTTTCTTGCTTTCCATTTGTCGATCCCCATCAGAAGGAATCCGAGAATATTGACCGCGAGTGCATAGCCCGCGAGTGTTAAGATGACATCCAT
>CAMGRE010000044.1 GCA_946061355.1 uncultured bacterium
CAAGAGTTTTCTGGACACAACCGGCAGCGGAACGGGCGATGTACGGGGCATTATCTCAAAACTGGATTACCTGAAAACACTGGGGGTGGATATCATCTGGCTCTCCCCATGCTACTGCTCCCCTCTGGCGGATCAGAGCTATGATATTTCCGATTATTACAATATCGATCCCCGCTTTGGCACGATGGAGGATATGGACACGCTTTTAAGCGAGGCAAAGAAGCGCGATATGTATATCCTGATGGATCTTGTCGTAAACCACTGCTCCGACGAGCACCCGTGGTTTCAGCAGGCGCTTGCGGATCCCGACGGAAAATACGGCAACTATTTCTATATGGAAGACGCTGTCGACGGTCATGCACCCAATAACTGGCGCTCCTACTTCGGCGGAAGCTGCTGGGAACCGATCCCCGGCACCGACAAATACTATTTCCATGCGTTTCATAAGAAACAACCCGATCTCAACTGGGAAAATCCCGAGGTGAGGGAGGAAATCTACCGGATGATGAACTGGTGGCTGGAAAAGGGGCTCGCCGGATTCCGCATCGACGCCATCATCAATATCAAGAAAGCGCTTCCTTTCACGAAATACAACTATCCCGCAGACAGACCGGACGGTCTTGTCCGCGTCACAAGGATGTTGGAGGATGCCGTCGGCGTTACCGATTTCCTGAACGAAATGCGGGATCGCACCTTCGCAAAATATGACGCTTTTTCCGTTGGAGAAGTCTTTAACGAAAAGAAAGAGGATCTGCCTGCCTTTATCGGGGATGACGGCTGCTTCTCCACTATGTTTGATTTTAACGAGACGATCTTTGGCGGCAGTGAGAAGGGATGGTATGACTGCACCCACATCACGCCGGAGGATTATAAGGAATGTGTATTCCGCTCCCAGAAAAATGCGGAGGGGATCGGTTTCCTGTCCAATATTATCGAAAACCATGATGAGCCGAGAGGCGTCAGCCGTTATATCCCCGCAGAGGATCTTTCGGACACCTCCAAGAAACTGCTGGCCACGATACAGTTTATGCTGAAAGGTCTGCCCTTTATCTATCAGGGGCAGGAGATCGGTATGGAGAATTTCCCGTTTACGTCCATCGATCAGGTCAACGATATCAACACGAGAGATGAGTATGAGGTTGCGTTAAAGGCCGGCCTTTCTCCCGAGGAGGCACTGGCAGCCGTATCGTATTACAGCCGCGACAACGCGCGCACGCCCTTCCAGTGGGATGATTCCCCGAATGCCGGTTTTACCGGCGGGACTCCCTGGCTTCCGGTGAATCCCAATTATCGGACGATCAACGCACAGGCCCAGATCGAGGATCCTGATTCGGTATTTTCTTTTTACCAAAAACTGATCAGCCTGCGCAAGGATCCCACTTATGCGGAAACGATCATTTACGGTGTACCCGAGCCCTACATGGCGGATACAAAAGGGCTGATGGCATTTTATCGGAGAGGTGAGGAGCAGACGCTGCTGGTACTCGCCAATTTCCAAAAAGAAGAGCAGGCTGTCAGCCTGCCCGCTCCTTACAAAAATGTCATATGCAATAATTATGATACTGTGGCTTTTGCGCCCGGATCCTCAGAGGGAAGTCCGTCGCAGATACAGTTAAAAAGTTATCAGGCTGTGGTGCTGGAGTTATAAACTCCGGCACCTTTTGTTTCTGACAACAAAGAGTTCGAAACGCGTACTTTCTATTACTTGAACAGCACAAATTTCTTCTTTAACTTCTCTTTTTTATGCTTACAAATGAGTGCCGATGTCGGCGGCAGCTTCAATGTCACTTTTCCCGATTTTAACGGATAATACTTCGGCTCCGTGGCATATCCCGCATCGGATGTCAGCATAATCTGCTCCAGAATCGCTTCCTTCGGAACACCCGCCTCCCAGACACTGAATTCCTTCGTAATCTCATTCGGATTGTTATTGATAAATACCAGCGTCTGCTCATCCTCGAGGAAACGCCCGTAGGAGATCACGTTATAGTCGCTGTCAAGTTCCTTTAAGGAACCTGTCTTCAGTTCCGGATTTGCTTTATGGATCCGGATCATTTCTTTATGGAAATTGATCAACTCCTGATCTTCATGTCCCCACGGATAGGTACGGCGATTGTCCGGATCCGTAAATCCGCAGACACCTGCTTCATCCCCGTAATAGACCGTAGGTGCACCCGGCCAGGTCATCTGGATCGCAACGGCCTCGCGGAATACCGCCTTATTGATTCCCTCTTCCGCCGCCTTCGGTCCCAAATTGTTGGTTCGCCCCACTCTCCGGTTCGTCCTTGTCAAAAAGCGGGAATGGTCATGATTTGACAACTCATTCATAGCCACCTGGAGAGACGGCATCGTGAAATTCGCCGTGTGATATTTCATGGCGCCCCAGAAGCTGTCCGCATTGCCGTACAGATCCTGTCTGCAGTCATCGCTATGCTTCTCCATTCCCGTCAGGAACCATGACACAGGCTCCAGGAAAGCGTCATAATTCATGACAGAATCCCACTCATTGCCTCTCAGCCAGCTCTCCGGATTGCCGTAATGCTCCGCCAGAATGATCGCATTGGGATTTGCCTGTTTGACCGCCTTACGGAAATCCTTCCAGAACTGATGGTTAAATTCCGGACTGTGCCCCAGATCCGCCGCGACGTCCAGACGCCAGCCATCCGCACAATACGGCTCTGACACCCATTTCCTTCCGATCTGCAGCACATATTCATAGAGCGCTCTTGAATTCTCATAGTTCAGCTTGGGAAGCGTATCATGCCCCCACCAGCCATCGTAAGTGGAATTATAAGGCCACTTATCCTGTTCATAAAAATGGAAATAGTCATGATAAGGACTGTTCTGATCGACATACGCCCCTTTCGCATAACCCGGCGCATTCTCATAAATGCGTTCACGATCCAGCCATTTATGGAAAGAACCGCAGTGATTGAACACGCCGTCCAGGATCACCTTCATCCCCTGTCGATGAATCTCTTTCACCAGCTTGATAAAAAGCTCATTGCCCGCCTCCAGGTTCCGTTTGTCCGTCACGCGGTTGATATAGCGGGTCGCCAGCCGGTTCTCCTTGGTCCCTTCCGGAAGGAGCTCTCCCTCATCATACACGATCTTCCCGTAATGAGGATCCACATAGTCATAATCCTGAATATCGTATTTGTGATTGGACGGGGAGACAAAAATCGGATTGAGGTAAATGACCTCCACGCCGAGATCCTTCAGATAATCCAGTTTGTCCATCACGCCCTGCAGATCACCGCCATAGAATTTGCGCACGTCCATGCTGTCAGGATAGGTATTCCAATCGTCCACCTGCACTACCGGCTCATTGATATAGCAGTACTCTCCGCTCTTCACATCATTGTCCGGATCTCCATTGCAGAACCGGTCCACAAAGATCTGGTACATAACGGCGCCCTTTGCCCAGTCGGGCGTCTTAAATCCCGGATAAATATGAAAATTGTAATGCTCATCCCTATCCTTTGCCACACCTCTCAGATCATAGAAGCATACGATACTTCCTGTCTGAACTTCAAAATAATAGGAGAGCGCCACATTCTCCATCTGGATTTCCGTCGCATAATAATCGAAGTTTTCATCCGACGATTCCTTGAACATCATCTCTCTCTGACCGTTACAGAGAAAGAACACCCTGTCCACATTATCCTTTGCTGTCCGGAAACGGATCGTGACACGTTCATAGGCCGCCGGCTCGGAAGGTATCACATAGTTTTCGGTCGTATCGGTAAAGAGCGCCTTCTTTTTCAGAATAGGGCGCATGCTTGCAATATACTCCTGCTGTTTCTGTGCTCTTAGGAAACGTTCAAAATCCATTATCCCATCTTCCCTCTCACATAAAAATCTAGTCCTTTATTATTATACTAGAATTACCTTAAAATGGATAGTTATTTTTGGACAGTAAAAAAGACAGCCATTTCGGTCTGCTGTCTTTTTTAGAGAAGGTATTTCTTTCTTATGGGGTATAGCAAAAACTATATAATGTATTGGGGGGGGTTACAAGTAGTATAATATCAGAGCATACATAAAATGTAAATATTCGCAATTCACAAATTTTACAAAATCGTTCCCTTGTTTTTGTTGAAATTATACAAAACCTGTCGTTTATGCTTCCCCTGCAGTCTCTTTTTCCTTTTCAAAGAGGGCTTCAAATTCATCTCTCGTGATCTTTTCCTTTTCGATCAGAAGAGCGGCACAGCTGTGCAGGATATCCATATGCTCCTCGATCTTTTCTTTCGCCTTGCGGTAGCACTCGTCGATGATACCTTTTACTTCCTCATCGATCGCACCCGCAACAGCTTCACTATGACTTCTGGTATGTGCCAGATCCCGGCCAATAAACACTTCGTCATCATCGTCATCATAATTGATTACACCGATATTTTCGGACATACCGAACCGTGTCACCATCTTTCTTGCAACCTTGGTCGCTTTCTTGATATCGCTGGAGGCGCCTGTGGTGATATCGTCACTTCCGAAGATCAGCTCCTCGGCAATACGTCCGCCGAGTGATACCATGATATCCTGCTTCATTCGATTCTTGGTACGGAACATGTCGTCCCGCTCCGGCAGCGGCATCGTATAGCCTGCCGCTCCCACTCCCGTAGGGATGATTGATACGGTGTATACCGGATCCATATCCGGCAGCACATGGAACAGGATCGCATGTCCCGCCTCGTGATAAGCAGTGATCTTCTTCTCCTGATCAGAGATAATACGGCTCTTTTTCTCCGATCCGATCCCGACTTTCACAAATGCTTTCTTGATATCTTCCTGTCTGATATAGTTGCGGTCCTCTTTTGCCGCTATGATCGCCGCTTCATTCAACAGATTCTCCAGATCGGCTCCGGTGAAGCCCGCTGTTGTCTGGGCGATCTGTTTTAAGTCCACATCATCCGACAGAGGCTTATTTCTGGCATGGAGCTTCAGGATATCCTCTCTGCCGCCGACATCCGGTGCACCCACACTGATCTTGCGGTCAAATCGTCCGGGACGTAAGATCGCCGGATCAAGAATATCCACGCGGTTGGTCGCCGCCATCACGATAATCCCTTCATTCACGCCAAAACCGTCCATCTCCACAAGCAGCTGATTGAGCGTCTGCTCTCTCTCATCATGTCCGCCGCCCATACCGGTACCACGGCGTCTTGCCACGGCATCAATCTCATCGATAAACACGATACAGGGAGAGTTCTTCTTGGCATCCTGGAACAGATCCCTGACTCTGGAAGCGCCCACACCCACAAACATCTCAACGAAATCCGAACCTGATATACTGAAGAAAGGAACATTCGCCTCACCGGCGATCGCCTTTGCCAACAATGTCTTACCGGTTCCGGGAGGTCCTTCCAGAAGCACTCCCTTCGGGATCCTGGCGCCCACCTTCGTAAACTTTGCAGGCTCCTTCAGGAACTCTACGATCTCCTCGAGTTCTTCCTTCTCTTCCTTCAGGCCGGCAACCTCTTTCAGGGTTATTTTCCCATCACCGATGGAGAGTCTGGCCCGGCTCTTGCCGAAATTTGCCATCTTCCCACCGCCGCCTCCGGCATTCTGGGCGTTCATCATCACGAAGAAGAACACGCCTATGATCAGTACGATCAGCATCGGAAGCATGGAAGAAATGAACCAGTTCTCCTTCGGCACATTTTTCATTACAGGATCAATGTGATACTGTGCCAGAAGTGTCTCTGCCTCCTTCACATCCGACACATAGACAACCCTGCTCTGCCCGTCCTTCAGTGTGACACGGACGGCACCGGTGGGTGTCTCATTGTTCGGTTGTATCACAGCCTGTGACACATTTCCTTCTTTCAGGTCATTCACCAGCTCTGCTTTTGTGTAGCTGTCATCCTTTTCACCCATCAGGCTGATGGCAAAGGTGGCAAACAAAAGAATGAGGATGGCGATAAAATACGCATTAAAGCTCTTGCCGTTCTTATTCAATCCCTTTTCTCCTTTCGGTGTTGCACACACCGTTTCTTAGTCAAATTCCACTACGCCGATATAGGGAAGATTGCGGTATCTCTGATCATAGTCAAGACCGTATCCCACCACAAATTCATCGGGAATCTGAAATCCCGTATAATCCACTTTCACATCGATGACACGTCTCTCCGGCTTATCGAGCAGGGTACAAAGCTTCATACTCTTAGGCCCTCTGTCTCGTAACATCTCCAACAGATAGCTCAGGGTGCGTCCGGAATCCACGATATCCTCAATCACGATCACATTCTTATCCTTGAGCGGCTCATCGAGATCCTTGATGATCTTTACCACACCGCTGGATTTCGTCTCGCTGCCATAGCTTGATACCGACATGAAATCGAGCGACACCGGAACCGTGATGCGCTTTGCAAGTTCACACATAAAAAAACTGCCGCCCTTCAGTACACACACCAGATGTACCTGCTGTCCGGCATAATCTCTGCTGATCTGCTCACCGATCTCCTGAATCTTTGCATCTACTTCCTCTTCTGTCAACAATACCCTGATTCTCTCAGCCATCGTAAGTTCCTCCTGTTATCTGTACTTCCAATATCGTCTTTGTCTGTTCGTCTATCTTATAATGCTCACTGATCCGATGCCCGGCCACCCACAGAATGTGATTCCCGTCCGCCAATACCGGAAGTTGATCCCTCAGGCCTTTCGGAATCTTTTCCTCAATCAGATACTCTTTCAGTGACTTTCGGTTCCCCTGTCCGTTGATGATCAGATAATCACCCGGCTTTCTCGTTCTGAGCACTAAAGATTCTACTATTTTATCATAATCAAACCATTTCGTATACGTTTTTTGTGGAATATCTTTCCTGTTTTGTGCCCCCTCAATCGGGATAATCCCGGTCTTCAGGGCGCCGCCATACGGCAACTCCACCATCTCAGGCGGCTGCAGTTCCACATATAGCTCTTTCCTCTGCAATGTCTGACGCTCTGCAAGCACCACCTGATCGTACTCTCTGTATCCCTGCAGTCCGCCGGGAAGATCCACTCTCCTGTTGCCCTCCTGCAGGAAAAGATCATGGAGCGCCTGAATGTGGCACGCCGAGATATCTTTGCGGTGAGCTGTCATCTGTTCCACTGCAAGCAGCAGGATCTCTTTCTGCAAAAAGGAATCTTCCTTTAAAAAAGAAGAAACCGCCATCCGCAGCGTATTACCTTTCCGCTGTACACATCTGTCAAAAGCCTGTCGCGCATTTTTCCGGATATATTCGTGCGCCTCCGTCAGCATGACAGACATGTCATAAATGTGTTCTCCCGCCCGACTACTGATATGATCCTCAGCATACTGCAGAATATGATGGCGGATCCTGTTTCTTGTATAAGTATCTTCATTGTTGGTCCGGTCTATGCAATAACGGATCTGCCTTTTCGCAAGATAGGATTCGATCTCCTCACGACTCACACACAGAAGCGGGCGGATCACATTTTCCCGCACGGGACGGATTCCCGTCAGGCCCGCAAGCCCTGTCCCCCGGAACAGATGAAAGAGAATTGTCTCTGCATTATCGTTCTGATTGTGAGCAACTGCAATCTTCCCATGTTCTTTGTCCGCGCCTGACGCTTCCACCGTTTCCCGGAAAGCCTGGTACCGCAGTTCTCTCCCCGCTTCCTCCTCAGAAATGCCCTTTGCGGCAGCGTATTGTTTCACATCATATTCCACATAGCGGAAATCGCAGCCCAGCCTCCTGCAGAGCTCCTCCACAAAGGCTGCATCGTGTCCTGCCTCTTCCCGGATCCTGTGATTGACATGCACCACGGTCAGTTCAAACGGGATCTCTTTCTGCAATTCACGCAAAATAAGGAGCAGACAGACGGAATCTGCCCCTCCGGAAACGCCTGCTGCCACGAAATCTCCCGGCTGCAGCATCTGATTCTGCTCCACAAACCGTTTCACCTTGTCAATCATAGTCTTACTATAATCAATTTTCAGACCAAAATCAAGATTCCCAGATACCCGCAACAACTACCGTCATATCGTCCGGCACCTTACCCATCGTGCGATGAAGCACGAACTGCAAGATATAATTGGCCATCTCCTGCGGATTCTGCATGGTGATACGCTCCAGCAGTTCAATCAGATTCTCCTCATCACCCATACCGTCCACCACACCGTCGGACATCATAAAGATATAGTCTCCGTCCATCAGCTGATACCTGCGCTTTTCGGGCTCCAGTTTATGGAAAATGCCAAGTGGGAGGCTGTCCGACGTGATCTGTTCGATTTTGTCCCCTCTCTTGATATACGTACTGGCCGCACCGATTTTGATCAGTTCGCAGATTCCCGTGTACAGATCAATGTCACACAGATCAAGCGTAGACATGTTCTCCTGCTCCGCGCCGGCGATCAGTGTCCCATTTACCATCTCAATCGCCATATCCTTGGAAAAACCGGCCTCCAGAAATTTTTCCAACAGATCAACCACTGTCTCGCTGTCCCGCTTTGCCTTTCCTCCGGAACCCATACCGTCGGAAAGTGCCATGATCAGATTTCCGTTGCCCTGTTCCGTCACAGAATAGGTATCTCCCGACACCTCCTCGTTCTCCCTGGTTGCTTTTGCCGCCCCTGTCAATACTCCATAGGCAGCTTCCTGTTCAAAAACAATGGACTCAAATTCTTCATCCGACAGAAAAAAGACACTGTCCTTCTCGGGAATCAGTCTCCTGTCAAACAGCACGGACAGGAAATCCGCTACATCCTCCGTGGTAACCGCCCGCTTCTTCTCTGCTTTGAGGTTTGCCGTGAGCCGGATCTCCCCGCTCTTTCCCTCCATCTGAAAGAGTTCCCGAATCAGGATCCCATTATCCCTGCAGGCTTTGAAAATCCGCTTGTACTCCCTTTGTTTAAACGGAATGAGCCGGTAAGTTTCCTGCGCCACCTCCGTGATGATCTTAGCCACCTCATTCAAATGGTCCGCCAGGATTTCCCGATTTTCCGACAGGCGTCTTTTGAGGAGACTGTCCTGCCTGTCCGAATTTTCTTTGTTATTCACGTTTTCCATATATGTAAAAGTTCTCGCCAGATCTCTGAAAGAATCCGCATACCCTAACAGCTTTCTTCTGCCGTATGCAGGCAGCAGCGCACTTCCTTCTGTCTTCTCTTCCTTGTTCAAATGCCTCATAAGCGCTCCTCCCTTCGATCGTCTCGAATGAGTATAGCAGATATTTTGCACATTATTTGTCACATTCTATTCCGGTTTACCCATTTTTTTCAGACAAAAAATGCGGACAGCCTTTTTATGCCATCCGCATTCATTGTTCTTCCTTAAACAGGATCTCACCGTCATATACCAGTCCGAGCTTATCTTTCGCCACTTCCTCGGCATATTTCTTGGTCTTTGTATATTTTCGGAATTCTTCAATCTCTTCCGTTCTCTTTTCCTCTTCCGCAATCTGCTCAAGGAGCACCTGCTCCCTCGCCTCATACACCCGCTGCTTTGCTTTGAGTTCCACACTCTTTGTCCCGACGACCAATAACAGCATCAATACCACGGTCATGACCAGAAACATCGCCAGCCGGTTTTGGCGTTTCCTGCGAAATGCAAGCCTGCGCTTCACCATAATAACACTCCAGTCCCCAAAACTCTTCCTGCAAACACATGTTTACATAATTAGTGTTTACATAAAATCATTTTAAGCGTTTTGCGCCCTTCCGTCAACTTCTTTTTTAGCCTGTGAATGCCCATTTTAAGCCATTTCCGGGGCTTTTTCAGGCTCTTATGGACACTTTTTAGCACAAGTGCTAGTGGTCTTAAAATCAAAAAGAACACTCTCTCCACAAGATGTAGTAAGTAGGAAATCAACAGGGAAAAATATTGCACAAAAATATTTCCAAGCGTTTTTTTGTAGAGAAACATGCCGACCATGGCTCCCGCAACGGCAAACCAGCGCAATATTCCATTATTTTCCCGGCAAAGCATGCGAAAAATCCATACGGAACATCCGATCCAATACAGGAGATCCTCGACAGAAACCGCCCAGAGACTGTGCGGAATCACCCTGCGCAGAATGCGCAGCATATCATAAATCACTGTGATCGATATCCCCATCAGGAAAGAATGAAACAGAAAGGATACCTCAAAGAGAATATTCAGGCTCATAGGCGCTACTTAAACAGCTTTGTCAGAAACGATTCTCCTTTGCCCATACCGCTTCCACCCTCAGAATAAGTGAGACTATCCACTTTTCCCTCAATATCCACCTCACCCTTGTCGAGGCTCAGCCGGTTGACATGGAGATCATTCCCCTTGATCATCAGCATTCCCTGTTCCGTCTCCAAAAGGATTTCATGCAGATCAAAAGACAGCACATCCAATATGCCGTTCAGATTGCAGACACTCCTGCCTGTCAGCATAAGCCTGTGCTGTCTTTGTTTTGTCCCTGTCAGATCTTCCATACAAACCCCCGCTCTCATTCCTTATATACTATATGAGCGGGATGCCTGTCTTATGACTTAAAGATATCGGAAAAGCTCCTTTGCATCTTCTTTTTTCACAGTCTCCTGTACATCGAGGACTTCAACCTTCACATCCTTGTTGCCAAACTGGATCGTTAGAATATCTCCGGCTTTCACGTTGGCAGAGGCCTTGGCCGGTTTATCGTTGATCAGTACCCTGCCCGCATCACACGCCTCATTGGCAACGGTTCTTCTTTTGATCAGGCGGGATACCTTCAGATATTTATCAAGACGCATCCTTATTTTCCTCCTTTCAGACAAAAGAAAAAGGCTGCTGCAAAAGCAACAGCCCCTTAATAATCTTCTTATGCGTTTATTAAATCCTTTAATGCCTTACCTGCTTTGAATTTAGGAGCCTTGGAAGCAGCGATCTTCATAACTGCACCGCTCTGAGGATTTCTGCCTTCTCTTGCTGCTCTCTCAGATACTTCAAATGTACCAAATCCAACTAACTGGATCTTCTCACCTTTCTTTAATTCTGCACCAACGATGTCTGTAAATGCCTTTAAAGCCTTCTCAGCATCTTTCTTGGATAATTCAGCCTGCTCTGCAATAGCAGCAACTAATTCTGTCTTGTTCATGATTGAACTCCTCCTCTTACATTGAGTATTCTTTTTTTGTTTTCTATTGATTTACAATAAACAGATAGAGTCTCCTGCGAGACGCCTATATATATTTATAGACATTTTTGTGTAGTTTGTCAAGGAATTATTCGTGTTCAGGCTCGAAAAACTCGATTTTTTCGGCGATTTCATCTGCCAAAAGCTGTTCCGGTGACAGTTTTTCCCGATAGGCAAGCTGTGCCATCTGCCAGAGCATCCGGGAAAACACATTTTTCTTCTGCTCTGCACTGCCATTTTCCATAGCTGTTCGCATTCGGGAAATCTCTGTTTCCATATCATCAAGAATCACTTCCGCTTCCGGAACAGACTCCTTGTCACGATACAGCTTGTCCGCCTTTTTGATCACTTTACAGGCTCTTGCAAGCGCAGGCAGCTCCTGCGGAATCTCTCTGAGCGGCGATTTGATCCAACTCTTTCCTTCTTTTTCTTTCTTCTTGATCTCTTCCCAGTTCACTAACACCTGATCGGAAGTCTCTGCCTGAACGTTTCCAAATACATGCGGATGGCGGCGGATCATCTTTTGCGATATTTCATCCACAACATCCTCGATCGTAAAGAGCCCCTCCTCCTCGGCGATCACACTGTGCATCACTGCCTGGAGCAGGATATCTCCAAGTTCTTCCCGCATATTTTCCGCATTTCCCGTCTTCTCATAAATACGGATGGCTGCCAGCAGCTCTGCTGCCTCCTCCGTCATACAAGGCTTCAGGCTCTCATGCGTCTGTTCTCTGTCCCACGGACAGCCGTTCTCGGCCCGAAGCGCCTTTATGATCCGTACAAAGCTTTGGAAATCGTATCGTTCGTCCATAATTGATCTTCTCCTGTCGTATCTGTTTTTTTCACAAGTTCGGAGAAGGATATCTCTACATCCTTCTTCTCACTGTCCACCTGTATCGTATAGCTTCTTGTCTGATAGCCTGTCCTGCGCAGAGATATCACATGACTGCCTGCCACCTTGACAAAGCTGGTAGGCGCTATCCCGACGTAATTGCCATCCACATATACCTCGGCATTTGCCGGTGCATTGACCTTCACATGATATGTTCCGTCCGAAGCATTCGTCGTCTGTGACGCGGCAGGATTCTCTGCGGGTGTCTGCGATGTGGATCCATTCTCTGCGGGTAGCTGTGATGTCGTACCATTGTCCATCGGCGTCTGTGTGCCGACTACCGTCTCTCCGGTTCCTGATCCGGCCGCTCCCCCAGGCTGTGTCTGCGTCCCTGTCGCTGTTGTGGGATTTTCGGAAGGATCCAGTGGAAGACCGTTCATGATATTTTCCATGGAATCTCCTTCCGTCTCCTCCTTCGTCTCCCCTTCCTCGCTGGCGGAAGGTTCCATTTCCACATTCAGGTTGGCATTTTCACTGCCCACCTTCAGATATTGTGTGATGGTTTCATATCCTGTCGCCTTTACGATCATCTGATGGATGCCATATTCCAATGTGATAAAAGACGAGGTGTCAACCTTCTCCCCATCGATATAGACACTTGCCTCCGGAGGGGTCAGCGTAAAGAATACATTGCCGCTTTTGATCTCTTCTCCCTTCAGATCCTCCACATCCAGAACCGTCTCCTCATCCCGGTGTATGGAAGCCTCTTTCACGCCTCCGTGATTGTCATTGCGAACAACGATCCGGTAAGTGCCCTCCGGCACAGTGAGCAGCATATCCTCTGTGATCCGCTGTACCATCTCCTGGCCAACCTCAATCCATCCTCCCACAAAATACTCCGCACCGGAAAGTCTGAGATATCCGTGTCCCTTTTCCACACGGATGCTGTACACAGTATTATCCACACCCTGTACCGAAAGCACATCTTTGGCATTCAGATCCTGTAGCTCCAGTTCCTCGCCGCCCGATGTGATCACCATGCGCTTTGCCAGATCATAAATCTCACCGTTAAAACGAAGCTGTCCCCTCGTCTGATTGACCTCAAAATCCGTCACATTGTTATTGATCCACGCTTTCGGTGTCAGCCCGATCGAGACACACTTCTTCGGCAGCTTACGGAATGTCACATCCACCATATCGCCCGGCTTCAGCTGTGTCATCGTAAGCGCTTCTCCATACTGATCCGTAACGGTTGTGGTTCCGTCATACTCCAGTGTGTAATTCCTGTTTACCACAAGATTCAGAAGTGTGACCGTCTGCTGATCCTGCGATACTCTTACCACCACTGCCGTATCCGCCGAATCATATTCCCCGGGTTTCATCACACGAAAACCGGTATCCGACGGTTCCTCCTGTGTCTGTTGTTCTTTCAGAATACTGCCCTCTGAGAAAGGAGGCTCCTGCAGGGAACATCCCGTCAGGAGAAATCCTGTCAGACTGATTGCCAGAATCCTTTTCCATAAAGTGTCTCTCATATTATTATCCTTATGCCCTGTTATCATTTATCCAAAGAGTTCCTTCAAAAACCGCTCCTTTTCATCTTCCTGCCGCAA
>CAMGRE010000045.1 GCA_946061355.1 uncultured bacterium
AAATGCACCCGACAGGAATCGAACCTGCATTAAAGGCGTCGGAGGCCTTCGTTCTATCCGTTAGACTACGGGTGCACATAGATAATTATTACAAATTTATTACATCACTCTGACATATCATAGCACAACTTTCTTTTATTGTCCAGTCTAACGTCCCGCAATCCAAAAAAAGCCTATAAAAGCCTTATTTTTCCTTCTGCTCTGTCATAGTAATAAACCGAATCTGTCAGAATCTCTTCCGGCTCCAGCTGTGTATGATTGATCTCATACACCATCTCCTTAAATTCCCGTACATCATATTCTCCGTGATCCGGCAGCAGGAGCACTTCATGTACAGAGCTCGGCAGGATAAAGAGATCTGCGTCCCACCGGCCGGATGCTTTTTGCAGCACATCGGGATACATCATACATGCTGCACCGAATGTCTGCAGGGTATTCGTCAGCACAAACATCCTGCGCCCGTTCTCTTCCCCGCTGCCCGTTCCTGCCGCATTAAGCACTTCTTCAATACTCTGAATCCGCTCTGGGAGAATTCTCGGTGCGTTTTCCAATGCGCGCTCATACAGTTCCTCAGCGCTCACTTTCCACCTTTCACTCTCTGTACTGCGTATGAGGATCGTCACATTTCCCAGCGTTTCATGGAACATCATGCAATAGAAAACGACTGCCATATCCAGAAACCGGATATGCGGAATATTTTCCAGGAATTCCCGATTCTGCCCGTAACCGATCAATTTAAACAGCACCCTGCCTTTTACCTTCTCATAATCCATCAGAAATTCCATGTCAATTCTGTCTGTCAGTTTCCGTTTCTCATAAGTATCCATAATCTGCTTCAGGACGTCTCCCATATTTTCGTCCTCCCGATACATCTCATACAGAGAATCCATGCATATGGCCGGGGAAGCATTGCGCCCTTTTTCCATGATCGTCATCCCCTGATAGGATATGCCGTTATTCTTCCGAAAGGTGCTTACCTCCACGGAAAAATCCTCTCCGAGATATTCCTGTACTGCTGTTTTTGCTTTCCGGATAAATTCGTTCAATGTATTCATAGATGTGTTTTTCCTTTCAAAATGTTTTTGTTGATTGTTTGGATGTGTATCCTGATCTGTAAATAGAAATGAATCAGAATGCCTGCCCCGTCGGCTATTCTGCATACTGAGGCAAAAAAAAGAGACAATAAACAAATGTCTATTGTCTCATAAGCCATTCTTAAATAAAGAAGTGATAAAACGGATCAAACTCTGGACAGATACTCGCCTGTTCTGGTATCAATCTTGATCACATCGCCGATCTCAACGAACAGCGGAACCAGAACGTTCGCCCCTGTCTCAACAGTTGCAGGCTTCGTTGCGCCGGTAGCGGTATCTCCCTTAAATCCGGGCTCTGTCTCCGTAACTGCCAGTTCCACGAACAAAGGTGGCTCAATAGCGAACACGCTTCCGTTATGGGAGCACATCTTAACCATCTCATTCTCTTTTACGAACTTGAGAGAGTCACCGATCTGCTCAGCGCTCAGTGCGATCTGATCGTAGGACTCAACATCCATAAAGTTGTAGAGATCTCCGTCGGAGTACAGATACTGCATATCCTTTCTATCAATACGTGCCTGCGGGCATTTCTCGGTAGGTCTGAATGTCTTCTCAACCACACCGCCGCTCTTGATATTCTTCAGCTTTGTTCTGACGAATGCGGCTCCCTTACCCGGTTTTACATGCTGGAATTCAATGATCTGGTAAATATTGTTATCTAACTCAATGGTAATACCATTTCTGAAATCACCTGCAGAAATCATCTCAATTTTCCTCCTAATATTTTCACGTTATAATTCCATTATAGTTTAAAACAAAACTTCTTCTTTTTCAACTACTTTTTATCATTTTTCAGCAGGAAATCAATTGCCATGCAGTAGCCCTCCAGCCCCTTGCCGTAAATCTGGTGGTCGCACGCATCCTTTGTCACGGAAATTTTGCGGAATTCCTCGCGCTTTGTAATGTCCGAAATATGAATCTCCACCTTGGGAATCGTGATGCTTGCAAGTGCATCCCGGATCGCGTAACTGTAATGCGTATAGGCGCCCGGATTGATCACAATGCCTTCCGTCCCGTCGCTGTAAGCATCCTGGATCCGGTCGATGATGGCGCCCTCATGGTTGCTCTGGAATACCTCGATCCGGCATCCGCAGGCTTCCCCTTTCTCCGCGATCATCTGTAACAACGCGTCATAATCCTGTGTTCCGTAAATGTTTTTTTCCCGAATTCCCAAAAAATTGATATTCGGCCCGTTGATCACCAATATGTTCATCTGATCTGTTCCTCCATCTCCTGAATAATCGTATCAAAATCTTTGCCATCGACCTGTATCACCACATCCGCCGCTTCCTGATAGTACGGACTGCGCGCAGCCGTCATTTCCCGGATCCTCGCAAGCGGATCGTCACACTGCAGAAGCGGCCTCCTGGTATCCCCTTTCACACGCTCATAAACGGTTTCCGGTTCCACCTTCAGCCAGACGACCGTTCCAAGCTGTTTTAAGAGCCGTCTGTTCTCCTCCCTAAGCGGCAGTCCGCCGCCCGTGGAGATCACCTTGCGTGCCTTTTCCCGCAAAAGGCTCCGGATCGTCTCCGTCTCCATCTGTCGGAAGGCTTCTTCCCCGTCCTGTGCAAAAATCTCGGAGATCACCCTGCCCTCATTTTTCTCGATCAGCTTATCCGTATCCACAAAGGGAATCCTCATATGATAAGAGAGGCGTATCCCGAGTGTCGTCTTGCCGCATCCCATATATCCGATCAAAATAATATTATCCATCAATTCCCATCGCTTCCTTCATCTTCCGTAAAACAGTATCCGCATCCTCATCACTCACCGTCACGCGATTCCATAATTCATACGCATGGATCCCCTGATAACACAGCATCTTCAACCCGTTGTAAGCCTGTCCGCCGTGCTCACGCACAAGCTTCATAAAACGTGTCTCCCACGGCTTATAGATCAGATCGTACCCGCTGTGGAGTTTCTCATAGAACGCCTCATCCGCGATCACCACATCATCGATATGCGGATACAGTCCGACACTGGTACACTGGATCGCCAGATACCCGCCGCCCGGAATCCTGTCGTACTGATCGAGCGCCATCGGGCAGATACACTCCCGTCCAAAAGACCGGTTGACTTCATCCGCAACAGTCTGCGCTTTCTCAACCGTCCGGTTCAGGAGATAAACCTTTTCCACACCTGTGTGAACGCAGAGAAATGCCACTGCTCTCGCTGCGCCCCCGGCGCCGAGCAGGATCACTTTTTCCTGTTCCATGCGGATCCCGTCCGACAGCATTGCCCTGTGCAGTCCCGTCATGTCCGTATTATATGCCTTGAATCCGCCCTCACACCGTACGAGCGTGTTTG
The DNA here is from genome assembly GCA_946061355.1 of uncultured bacterium. GTDB lineage: Bacteria > Bacillota > Clostridia > Lachnospirales > Lachnospiraceae > VSOB01. The sequence goes on from CAMGRE010000045.1 coordinate 3,405, forward strand.
CCGCACCGATCTTTTCCGCCAGCGGATCGATCTCCTTTACCCATGGCAGAACCGCGCTCTTGTGGGGCACCGTCACATTCAGTCCCAGCACATTCAGTGCATACGCGCCCTTTATGGCGTCCTCCACCCGATTCTCTTCCACAAGAAACGGCACATAGACAAGATCCTGTCCCATTCTCTGTGCCAGCGTATTGTGGATCACCGGGGAGAGCGTATGTTCCACAGGATTTCCGATCAGTCCGCAGACTCTTGTTTTCCCGTCAATTTCTCTCATGATCCTCTCCTCACTTATCTTCCCTGCCGACCGCGCTCTGCCCCGCCACACTTTTGCCGTGCCTGTCCCGCAGATAAAAATAGAGCACGATCCGCTCAAAAAAGCGCTTGACCACGATCTGAATTTCCTCCTTCGGATGGATCGGTTTCACCAGATACGTCGTCATCCCCGCCTTTTTGGCTCCCCATACATCCGTAAAAAGCTGATCTCCCACAAACAATGTATTATTTTGATTCGTTTGAAGCCGTTCCATCGCTCTGCGGTAATTTTTTACAAACGGCTTATTTGCCTTGTAAATGTATTCCGTTCCCACCGCATCACAGAAGGACTTTACGCGGGGCTCCTTGTTGTTCGAGATCATCATCACGCGATACCCAAGCGACCGCAGCCTGTCCATCAGAGCAGTGCTGTGCTCGTCCGCCGGTGCTCCGTGCGGCACGAGTGTATTGTCGATATCGAACACCACGCCCCGGTATCCCTTCCGGTACAGTGCCTCAAAATCAATCTCATAAGTCGAATCCACATAATGATCCGGGTAAAAGCATTGCAGCATATCTTTTTCCTTCCTGCTATCATCTCTCATCATTATATGAAAAAAAGACTTCCCCCGCAAGAGAAAGTCTTTTGTGATTCCTGTTACCTGTTATGTAAACCAAGTCACCTAACCTACAATTATATCATTTACTCAAAAAGCATCTTCGGAATCACGATTCCGTCAGCTGACTGCTGCGCTGCAAATGTCTGGCTGCTTCCCACAAAATACTGGTACTCCTGAAGCACACTGTCGCGCTTCATATCGGAGATCGCCTTCTCGACATCCAGCTTATAAATATCGCTGTCTTTGCCGATGTATCCGAAATCGTCCTCTTTGTTAAAAGAAAGGGAAACATCCTCGAGGTTGGCAATCCTGTCAGCCCTTGTCTCTTCCACCTGGGGAACTGCTGTGACCGACGACTGAGATAAGGCCTCCGTCTTGTCTTCCGCCAGCTTCACATCCTGAAGCGCGGGATCTGCCTGTCCGACTTTCGGAATGTTCATATGACTGCCGCGAATACCGCTCATGTAATTCATGTCCTGATAGGACTGATAAGATCCGATTCCGCCTATTCTCAACTCGTCTCACCACCTTTCCTCTGATGTATTTTGAGATTCTTATTTCCTTTGAACACTTAATTTATCGGCACGAAAAATTATATTGTTTATACTGTTTTTCCAAAAATTATTCCAATACTTTCCGCAATTCATCCATAAAAGTATTGACGTCCTTGAACTCCCGGTACACCGAAGCAAATCTGACGTAAGCAACCGCTTCCAGGTCCTTCAGCTTATTCATCACGAGCTCGCCGATCACCTGACTGGAGATCTCGCGCTCTTCCCTGTTAAAGATCTCTGTCTCCACCTCATCCACAAGCTGCGTGATCTGGCTTGCGCTGATCGGTCTCTTGTGGCAGGCTCTAAGCACTCCCGCTTCGATCTTGGTGCGGTCATATGTCTCCCTGTTGTTATCCTTCTTGATCACGATCAACGGAATCGTCTCTACCTTCTCATATGTGGTAAATCGTTTTCCACACTCATCGCACACACGGCGTCTGCGGATCGAATTGTTATCCTCTGCCGGTCTGGAATCAATCACTCTCGTATTTTCATGACCGCAAAAAGGGCATTTCATGATATTGTCCTCCATCCTGTTAAACTCTTATACGATATATTATAATAAACATAATCTGCTTATGTCAACTATTTTATGGTAACTTATTCTGAAAAAAAGACAAAAATAATCACCCTTTTGCTCCTTCCGCATATCATATGATAAGTCAAAAGGAACAAAAGGGTGTCTTTATGCTGTTTTCCCAGTTTCAGAAAAAGGAAGTCATCAATATCCAGACCTGTAAAAAGATCGGCAACGTATCGGACATCGAATTCGATCACTGTACCGGCCAGATCCACAAACTCTTTATCTCCAAGGGGTTCCAGATCTGCAACCTGTTCTGTCCGACAGGTGATATCGTTATCTGCTACAATGATATCAAACAGATCGGGCCGGACATTATCCTTGTGGATATCTGTTCCAAATAAAAAATGTGGATTAAAACGTGACACTTTCGGTTAACATAATGTTTTCCGCAGAAATTCCTGCCATGATCTGATACTCACCGGGTTCCGTCACCATCTTCTTCTCTGTTTCATCGTAATATGCAAACTGCTCCCGATCTAACAGGAAGGTCAGGGTACAGGACTCACCCGGAGCCAGCCAGACCTTCTCAAAAGCTTTCAATTCCTTTGCGGGGCGTTTTACAGCACTCTGTTCTTTGCCTGCGTAGATCTGTACCACTTGAGCCCCTCTCCGGCTGCCTCTGTTTGTCAGCATAACCCGGATCCGGCACTGATCTGATCCCTGATCCTGCTTCACATCCATCGCATCCAATGTGATATCCGTATAGGACAGGCCGTGACCAAACGGGAATCTCGGCTTCACACCGAAGGTCTCATAATAGCGGTATCCGACAAAGATGTCCTCCAGATAATCCGTCTGTCCTTTTGTGGGCTCGCTCTCTCTCTTGGACGCGAATCTCTCTGCCGGTGTATCGGAAAGCTTCACCGGGAAAGTAAACGTAAGCCTGCCGGACGCCTCCGCAAGTCCGAACAATACATTGGCAAGACCATGTCCGCCCTCCATGCCGCTGTAGGAAACGTGTACAATCGTTGCGGCCTCATCTGCCCACGCCCCGAGTTCCACAGGCGTACCGCACTGCAGCACGATCACCGAATCGGGCCTGATCTTTAACAAACTGTCGATCAGCTCATCCTGACCATAAGGAAGCCGCATATCAAGCATATCGCGCCCTTCCGTATCATAATCATGATTCAGGCCGCCCACAAAGACAACATAATCCGCCGTCTCTGCCGCTTTTAATGCGCGCTCCGCCATCTCCATATTCAGTTCATCGGGCTTGTGATCCTGTGCCGGCTGTTCCTGATCGGAATTGAGGCTGTCCGCCTGTCCGTTCTCGCCATCCTCACTCGGAGCCCAGATATTTCCATTGGTGTCCGCCTCATAGCCGCGTTCATAGATCACCTTCACATTGCCGCCCGCTGCCATGGTAATCCCCAGCAGGGGCGTCATCTCATACAGTCCCTTGATCTCCGCGCTGCCGCCGCCCACACTGTGCTTGCGGTTTGCATTGTCACCGATCACGAGGATCGTCTTCCCTGCATTTTGCTCCCTGTCAATCGCAAGCGGCAGGATCCCCTTATCATTGCGCAGCACCGTAACGGCTTCCTCCGCCGTCTTAAGGAGCTGCTCTTTGTCCTTATAGTCATTATATCCGCCGGGATTTCGCTTTCCATCCAGCATGTGCAGTTCATTCATCACATGCAGGATGTGCATGACCTTCTCGTCCAGCTTCTCCATGCTCACGTCACCGTTCTTCACGGCTTCTTTCAGAGGCTTTCCAAAAAAGTAATCATCGAAATCATCCGTGACACTCATGTCAATATCCATCGATACATTGCCTGCCTCCACCGTATCATGGATTCCGCCCCAGTCGGACACGCAAATGCCCTCAAAGCCCCATTCTTTCCTCAGAATATCATCGAGCAGATATTCATGATGGCAGCAATGGATTCCCCGGAAACGGTTATAAGCACCCATGATACCAAGAGATCCGCCCCGCGTCACCGCAGCCTCAAATGCAGGGAGATACAGTTCTCTGAGCGCTCTCTCACTGACCTGTGCATTCACACTCATTCGCTCATTCTCCTGATTGTTCAATGCATAATGCTTCACACAGGCCGACACATCATTTTCCTGAACCCCTTGAATCAACGGCACAACCATCTCGGCTGCGAGGCATGGATCCTCCCCCATGTACTCAAAGTTCCTGCCACACAGCGGGCTCCTGAGCAAATTGACGCCCGGCGCCAGGATCATATCCTTGCCGCGCCCCCTTGCTTCCTTTCCCAAAATCCTGCCGCATTCACAGGCAAGTTCCCTGTTCCAGGTAGCCGCAATCGCTGTGTTGCTCGGCAAATACGAACTTTCATCATAACTGGTTCCGATCGGAATCCACTCATCATCGCGGTAATCAAGTCTTACCCCCATCGGTCCGTCCGAGAAGCAAAAGGGCGGTATGCCCAGACGCTCTACCCCTTTTGTAGCAAAAAATGCATTGCCATGTACCATGCCAATCTTTTCTTCCAGTGTGATCTTATCGCATAATTCTTTTAACTGCTGCCTCGTCATCTCCCCTGCTCCCGTTCCTGTGTATTCCACATTGGTCCGAGATTTCCCTCCTTATAATGTTTTCTACACAACGCGATATCTTTGTCATTTCCCCCGAGACCGACCTGTTCGCCCTCCCGGATCACTCTGCCATCCTCCGTAAAACGCGTATTGCAGGTTGCGCCCTGCCCGCACCAGCACACCGTCTTGATCTCCTCGATCACATCCGCCCACGCGAGGAGCCAGATGGATCCCGGGAACGGTTCCCTCTGAAAATCCGTGCGCAGTCCGTAGCAGATCACAGGAACATTGCACTCATCAACAACATCCACAAAGAACGCGATCTGCTCCTTGGTGCAGAACTGTGCCTCATCCACAATGATGCAGTCGTACTTTTTGATCTCCTCGGCGGTATATTTCACGAAATCCTCCACAAAACCGCATTTCTTCTCCAGACCCATGCGGCTCCGGATCATGCCCTCGCCATCCCTGTTGTCAAGCTTCGGCTTCAGCAGAAGCGCCTTTTTCCCCCGCTCATAATAATTATATTCCACCATCAGTGCATTCGCTGTCTTGGAGCTTCCCATCGCGCCATGCCTGAAATACAGCTTTGCCATCGTCTGTCTCCCTTTCCTTTTCTATTTCCTGTAATCCAATTTGCATATGGGAATATTGTCCCCTTTGTTCCAGCGCATTCCCAACGCATAATAGGTATCGTCCGAGATCAGATACGTTGCGTAACATGCATTACTGTCATCGCAGAATACATCCACGATATACCACTGTCCGTCGACCAGCACCGTATTCCACATATAATCCTTCACGGAAGAACTGCTGTTGGAGACCGTCACATTGCAGCCGACTCCCATGGCATCGCACAGCGCCTTCATCGCCCTCGCATAGCCCTTGGAATTTGCCTCCCTCCGCACCAGTGCACCCCACGCAGTATCCCGTCCGTCCTTCGATCCGTTCGCTGCAGGCGCACAGTTCTTCACGAGATAGTCATGTGCCGTACGCACCTTATTAATATCACTCATCGCCGCAACATTCTGTGTGATCATAAAATCGGACACGGCAGCCTGCAACTGCGCAAAGTCGTTATTGCTCAGATTTGATCCGTAGACACTTCCGTAACTGTAGCTGCCCTTGTTGGCCGCAGCCGCACCGTAATCCACAATGTCATTCTCAATCCTTTTCTTCTCGCTGTCCGTGATATTCTGAATGCTTGTGGAGGACTCTGTGAGGATCCTGTCCAGGTCGAGATTCTGTCCGCTGTTCAGCGCTGCCATCAGTTCCTTCACCGCCGGGCTGTCCGGAGAGAAGAAGGTATAATTCTTTGTTCCGTCCACCTCAGTCGTGATCAGGATATCCCCATAAACCGTGGAATGAACCACCCCACCCGATTCTGCTGCCGCAGGAACGGGAATCTCCTTACCGCCCTTTGCCTCCGCCGTCTCCACTGCCCCAAAGACCAGCATTCCGGCAAAACAGACAGCCGCCATTCTCTTAAACAAAGTGCTTCTCTTCATCTCTTTTCCTCCTTACGCGCCCTTGCAGGCTTCTCCTTCCCGATCAGGAAATACAGGAAGTACTTGTATATCATAACGATGATCACTTCCGCCACCAGCATATAACATGCGATCGTCCCAAAAAGCACCCACTCCTTGGCTCTCGTCACAAACGTATTCAGCCAGTAGGAAAACTGCACGGCATGCATCATCACTTTAAACTCCATATGCGTTGCCATGATCACCAGGGAATTGGCGCCGATAAACAAAAGAATCCTTGACTGATACAGATTCTTACAGAGCAGGATCACACCGATCGAACTGCCGCAGGCACATATAATATAAAGAAATACATTGCCGAACACCATGTAGTTCAGATCTACCACATCATTCGCAAAGCACAGTACGCTACATCCCACAAGTAGCACAGCTCCTGCCAGAAATTCCGCAGCCGACCATTTCTGTCTCCTTTGCAGCAAGGGATACAACCGGTATCCGGCCAACAGGAACACTGTGATCAGAACACTTCTCACCGCCACCTGTAAAAGCGACCCGGCCGCCAGAATCAGCAGATTCTCCTCCCAGCCTTCCCACCGGAACACAGGCGAGATCAGAAACATCAAACCGCCTGCCACCACCAGGATAAGTGCCATTCTCTTATCATCGAACTGCTTCCTGACCGCAAGGAACAGAATCTCCCCGAAAAAGAGCGTCGGCAGGAACCATAATACCGATATTCCGTGGAATGTCAGGCTGTACACGATCAGTTTCCACAACAGGGAGAGCTCAATCAGCTCCGGATGCGCAAAATATGTATAGATATTGATTGCAATATAGATCACACTGAATGAAGCATACGGAAGGAGCAAAGTCTTTGCCTTGCGTCTGACAATCGTCCTCATGTCTTTGCTCTCCTCGTGCGTCAGTGCCAGCACCACTCCCGAAATAATGAAAAACAGCGGCATATGAAAGGATGCGATCACCTGAAATACCGGGGAGAACCACGGTTTGTAATCGATCGTCTGCAGTGAGCCGAACAGATGGCCCGCCACCATCAGGATGATTCCGACTCCCTTCGCCATATCCAGATATGTAATACGCTGTTTCTTTTCCATTCCGTTTCCATCCGATCTGATAACTGATTGCTTTTACCAAAAGTATACAACAAAAGGAACTGCCGCGCAATGCAACAGTCCCTTTCCACCCCATTACCCCGCCAGGTAATTCTTCATGACCTGCAGGGCGTTTTTCTCAAGCCTCGACACCTGTGCCTGGGAAATACCGATCATATCCGCCACCTCCATCTGTGTCTTGCCCTCGAAAAACCGAAGGGAAATGATCTCATTCTCCCGCTTGTTCAGCCGTTTCATCGCCTCGCTCAGAGAGAGGTGCTCCACCCAGGTCTCCTCTTTGTTCTTCTTATCACTGATCTGATCCATGACGTACAATGTGTCACCGCCATCGCTATAGACCGGCTCATACAGACTCATCGGATTCTGTATGGCATCGAGCGCATAGATGATATCCTCTCCTGAGATCCCGATCTCCTCCGCGATCTCGTTGATCGTCGGCTCCTTCAGATTTTTCCGTGTCAGATTCTCTTTCGCATAGATCGCCTTGTACGCGGTATCCTTCAATGACCTGCTGACACGGATGCTGTTGTTGTCCCGCAGGAAACGCCGGATCTCGCCAATGATCATCGGCACTGCATACGTACTGAACTTCACGTCGAGTTCCGTGTTAAAATTATCGACGGCTTTCATCAGACCGATACAGCCGATCTGGAACAGATCGTCCGGATTTTCATTGCTGCCCGCAAACCGCTTGATCACGCTGAGCACGAGCCTTAGATTTCCTCTCACATACTCCTCTCTCGCTTCCCTGTCACCGTTTTTGATCCTCCGGAACAATTCCGTTTTCTCCGCCTCTGTCAGGGACGGCAGCTTTGATGTATTGACTCCGCATATCTCTACCTTATTAAGCGCCATAGCAAGATTCCTCCTAGATTGTTCTCTAGTAAAATGATTCTCACTATGGCGCTTTCCTATGCGTACTTTATTCCTTTTTCGTTAGTATTATTATTCCATAATTCGAGTGTTTTTCATAACATACAGACTACTGCAGATAAGCAAAAAATCCGCTGACATCATTGGATTTCATATATCCCTTTTCCACCCAGAAATCCGCTGCCATCTGCGCGATATCCATGACATTCTCCTCAGAAGAAAGGTCGTTGAACGCCTTGTTCTCCTCTTCTCCGTAGAACGTGATGCCCGCGCACTCATCGATCACATCCTGCACATCCAGGCCCAGACCTTCCGCCATAATCTGACATCCGGCCTCCTTGTCCGCATTCAGATCCGCAACTGCTTTATTCCAACAGTCGTTCAGTACATCTGCCGCATCGGGATGCTCCTCTAAAAACTTGGTGCTGACCGTCAGGACATCCACGATCGCTTTCGGATAATCCGCGCTCGATACGAGGATGTGTCCACCTTCACGCTCTCCGCAGCTGCTGAGCGCAGGCTCCCATGTCACTGCCGCGTCCACACTGCCCGCTAAGAACGCCTCTCCGGCCTCATCATTTCCCATCTCAATGGTATTGATCTGATCCTCTGTGATGTTGCTGTCCGCAAGTGCCTGTAAAAAGAAGAAATACGAGGTTGCAGACTTGTCAAGCGCTACTGTCTTGCCTGCCAGATCATCCATGGTTTTGATGTCGCCCGTCGCCACCAGTCCGTCACCGCCGGTGGAACAGTCCATGGTACATACATACTGCTCCGGCGCACCTGCATCATACTGGATGATGTCACGGTCCATTACCTGTCCGAGCGCCTGAATGCTGTCTGATAAAAACAGCGCTCCGTACGTCGATTCATCTTCCACGATCGTGATCTTGGCGTCATAACCCGCCTCCTCAAAATAGCCCTTCTCCACTGCGATAAAGAGCGGTGCATAACCCGCCCAGGTACAGAAAGCAATATTGAGCGGCACGAGTTCTCCCGAGGCAGTCTCACCGTCTGCGCTCTCTGTCTGACCCTCACCGTCTGTGCTCTCCGCCGAAGCCTCAGTCTGCGCTGCAGGAGCCGTAGCTTCCTCACTCTTGCTGCCGCAGCCCGCAAGGCTTCCCACGGCAAGCGCCAATGTCAGTAACAATGCCAGTTTTTTCTTCATAATCTTTGTCCTCCTCATTTTGTATCTGTTTTATTCCATGGCTGCTTCCTGACTCTCCTGCCAGAGCATATCCATGATCTTTCTCTTTAATTCCAGGAATTCCGGTTTTACCATCATTTCATGATTGCGTTCTCCCGGGATATCCACATCAAGCACTTCCCGGATCGTGCCGGGTCTGCGACTCATCACATAGATCCTGCTGCCGAGCAGAATTGCCTCGTCAATGTCGTGTGTGATAAACAGGATCGTATTCTTTGTCTCCCTGCTGATCTTTGCCAAAAGTTCCTGCATGACCACCCTGGTCTGTGCGTCCAGTGCACCGAACGGCTCATCCATCAGCAGCATCTCCGGGTGATTGGCAAGCGTGCGGGCAATCGCAACACGCTGCTTCATTCCGCCGGACAACTGTTTGGGCAGAGCGTTCTCAAAACCGGACAGCCCTACCATTTTAATATACTCTCCTGCAATCCTGCTCTGCTCTTTGGCGGGAAGGCGTTTCATTTTCAGCCCGAACTCCACATTCTTCTGCACTGTCAGCCAGGGGAACAGACTGTAGCCCTGGAACACCATGCCTCTGTCGGCGCCCGGCTGACAGACTGCTTTCCCGTCAAGCAGAACCTCACCCTCTGTGGCCTCCTCAAGACCGCCGATGATGTTCAAAAGCGTTGATTTTCCGCATCCGGAAGGCCCGACAATCACGACAAACTCAGATTCCCTGACCTCCAGATTGATGTCACTCAACGCTGTGACTGTATTCTCTTTTTTGTTCTTTGCCGGAAATATCTTATATAAATTCTTTACCTGCAATTTGATCTCAG